>JBAQNK010000017.1:0-2308 GCA_049303695.1 Minisyncoccia bacterium
TTGGTATACCAAAATATTTACCAAGTTATGCTGGTTTCCAGTTAGAAGAAGAAGTTAAAAATCTTTCAAAAGCTATTAAGAATCCTAAACATCCATTTTTGTTTATTTTAGGTGGAGCAAAGTTTTCTACGAAAATGCCTTTGATTAAAAAGTATTTAAAGCTTGCAGATAATGTTTTTATTGGAGGAGCATTACTCAATGATTTTTTAAAAGCTAAGGGGTATGAAACAGGGAAGTCTTTGGTTGATGATTCAAAAGGGGTAAAGGAAATTTTAGAAAATAACTCTCCTTCGCATAAAGCTTCGGACGGGCGAGGAAAGTTGATTTTACCTATAGACGTAGTAGTTAAAAACGGTAATAAATTAATAAATAAAAAGGTAAATGAAGTAAAAAAAGATGAAATTATTCTAGATTTAGGAAAAGAATCTATTAAATTATTAGAACCTTACATTAAAAAATCAAAGCTTATTCTTTTGAATGGTCCAATGGGTAAATATGAAGAAGGTGGAGACGTTGCTACAAAAAAGATTTTGAATTTGGTCTCAAAATCTAAAGCCTATACTATTATTGGAGGTGGAGATACTGTAGAGTTAGTTTCTGAAATGAAAAAGGAAAAAGATTTTTCTTTTGTTTCTACTGGAGGTGGCGCTACTTTGGAATTTCTTGCCAATGGAACTCTTCCAGGGATTAAAGCTTTAAAATAAATTGTACTAGGTCTTGCCTAGTACAGAAAAAATTAAAGCGCTTGGGTAATTCTTTTAACTAATTCAGTTGGTTCTCCTTCTTGGTATTTTTTTCTTGGGAATTTAGGAAGATTATCGTCAAAATATCTTGGAATTAAATGAATATGAAAATGTGGAACTTCTTCGCCGTTTACGCTGACTTGCACGTAGTCGCATTTCATACTTATTTTCATTGTAATCATTATTTTCTTTGTAAGTTTAAAAATTTCAGCAATTGTTTTATCGTCCGAGTCCTGCATCCAAATTATGTGTTTTTTAGGAATTATTAAAAGATGTCCATGAGAAACTGGCTGTATATCCAAAAAAACTAGAAAGTCTTTATCTTCATAAATTTTATCACAAGAGATTTCTTCTTTTGTAATTTTACAAAAAATACAATTTTCCATTTCTTGATTATAGCAAAATTTTACAAATAAAAAAGCACCATTTTGCGGTGCTTTATACTTTAAAAAAAGTTATTTAACTTCAATTCCTTTTTTAATAGATTTTTTGGAATTTTTTTCCTCAGCTTTTGGCTTTTCTATGTAAAATTCGTATTTATTTCCTTTTTTGGGTTTTTGTGTTGATTTGTCAATTTTATTTCCCCAGAATACAAAATGTGATTCGGTTATTCCCATAAGTTTTCCTGTCCGGAAGGACCTTTTACATTTCTTTTCTTCATTTGAAGACAAAGAGTATTTTCTTTCTTCTCCTTTTCTCCCTTCTTTTATTAAAGAGATGCTTAAAAGTCCTTCAATTTTTGGAAGCTTGTAGTTAACTCCAATTTGTGGATTGTTAACGTCCCATAGTATGGGCGCTGCAGCAGTTTTAGCCATAAACTTTAGTTTTTAATTATTTAAATAAAAAGAAAATTATATTTATCTCTATTTTACATGATTTATTTTAAATGTCAATGAGCTTAAAAGTTTCAGTATAGTATACTTTTTTAATGCAAAGATATCCAGAAATTTTACGAACACTACTTGAAAAAAGAGGAATAAAAAATCAGGAGGAAGCTGAAGCTTTTTTGGATCCATCCTATGAACGTGATTTTTATGATCCGTTTTTAATGCGTGATATGGAAAAAGCTTGTGTGCGAATTTATGAAGCTATGGAAGCAGGGGAGAAAATAATTATTTATGCGGATTATGATTCTGATGGGATTCCGGGTGCAGTTATTTTGAGTGATTTATTTAAAAAGATTAATTACAAAAATTATAAAGTTTATATTCCTCAGAGAAATTCTGAAGGTTATGGTTTAAATTTTTCATCTGTTAAACAGTTTGTCGAAGAGGGAGTAAAACTTTTAATAACAATTGATCTTGGGATAACATCAGTAGCTGAAGTTGCACAATTAGAAGTTGATGGAATAGATGTGATTATTACAGATCACCATCTTCCTCTAGAAACACTGCCTCGCGCTTATGCAATTTTAAATCCAAAGGTTGATGATTATCCTGAAAAAATGTTGTGTGGGGCGGGAGTAGTTTTTAAACTTGTTCAAGCTTTTGTAAAAAAATATGGCGAACTTTATAAAATAAATTCTGGTTGGGAAAAGTGGACACTTGATATGGCAGGGATTGCAA
>JBAQNK010000018.1:0-1808 GCA_049303695.1 Minisyncoccia bacterium
TGATATAATTGGAAAGTGCCTCAAGATGACAGGGAAAAATTAAACAGGTTAGAAGAATTGAAAAGTAAGCTTTTCAGTAAAACTTACAAAATGCGAGACATGACGCACGGAGGTTTTTCCCGTCAAACAAAAGTTGAAGTTCCAGATTCTTGGGGAGACAAAGATCAACAAGACGCAAATCTTGGAGAAAAATTTTTTATGAAAACATCTATGTTTAAAAAGTTTTTTATTTTTTCAATAGCGTTTTTCGCCTTGGCGCTCGTTTTTGCTTTTTATATGTTCTTTTTTAAAGGCAATACAGTTTCAAATAATAATATTGATATTTCTATACTTGGTAATGCGTTCACCGCAGGAGGAGAAGAATTGCCACTTCAAGTTGAGATAATCAACAGAAATAATTCTTCTTTAGAGTTGGCTGATCTTTTAATAGAATATCCAAAAGGTTCATCTGGTGATTTGTCACAGGACGTAGAGCGTATCCGTAATTCTTTAGGAACAATCCCAGCTGGCGGAGTAAGAAGCGAAAATGTAAAAGTTGTTTTGTTTGGAGAACAAGGCAGTGTGCGACCAATGAAGATTTCTCTTGAATATAGAATTGAAGGCTCTAATGCAATTTTCGTAAAAGAAAAACCATATGAAGTGACGATAAGTTCTGCACCGATAAATCTTTCTGTTGAAGCACCAAATGAAGCAAGTCCAAATCAAGAAATTTCTTTCAATGTTAAAGCGACATTGAATGCCACAAAAGCTGCATCTAAAATTCTTATCAAGCTTGATTATCCTGTTGGTTTTCAATTTGAATCTGCAAAACCAGCTCCGTCTTTAGGTGATAATGTTTGGAGTTTAGGAGATCTTTCTCCGGGGGCAGAGCGTGAAATTGCAATTATAGGCAAAATGGTTGATGTCTCCGATGGAGAAGAAAAAACTTTTCATGTTTTCAGCGGTTCACAAAGTGATTCTGATAAATCAATGATAGGAGTTGTTTTCAATTCTTTCGCGCATACTGTGATGATAAAAAGGCCATTCATTGAAGCTAAGCTTTTTATAAATGGCGTCTACCAGAGAGAATATGCGACAAATGCAAAAGCTCCGATACAGGGTGAAGTTCGTTGGGCAAATAATTTAGAAACAAAAATAAATGATTTAGAAATTCGCGCAAAAATTTCAGGAAATTCAATTGATCGTAAAACTATTAGTGCTTCACAAGGATTTTATAATTCTCCTATTGATACAATAATTTGGGATAAAAATTCTCAAAGTGGTTTCGCAGAAGTAAATCCAGGTGATTCAGGTTCAGTTTCTTTCTTGTTTTCTTCTTTTCCTCTTTTCTCTAGCGGGGGAATGTTGTCAGATCCTTCTATAAACATTGATGTTTCTATTGTTGGTAAACAGCCCCTTGAAGGCGGTGCGGTTAGCCAATTGGATAATTCAGAATCAAAATTAATAAGAATAATTTCTGATGTTGGTTTGGCTGCTAAAGGACTTTATTATTCTGGACCTTTTTCTAATACAGGACCTATCCCTCCAAAAGTGGAACAAGAGACTTTATATACAGTAGTTTGGAGTCTTTCAAATACTGCAAATAATATTTCAAAAACTAAGATTACTTCTTCTCTTCCACCTTGGGTCAGATTTGTCGGGCCTATTTCACCTTCAACTGAAGATTTAACTTATAATCCTTCAACAAAAGAAATAGTTTGGAATGTTGGAGGAATTCCAAGAGGTACAGGCATAACCGAAACAGGGAGAGAAGTTTCTTTTCAAGTTGGTTTTACTCCTTCTCTTTCACAAGTTGCCACTACTCCTGT
>JBAQNK010000019.1:0-3023 GCA_049303695.1 Minisyncoccia bacterium
CTTCAGGAGCAACTGAGTCAAACAATTTAGCTATTTTAGGATTGGTTAAGAATTTTAAAAATCCACATATTATAACGACTAATATAGAGCATGCTTCAGTTCTTGAAGTTTGTAAGTATTTAGAAAAAACAAAACAAGCCGAAGTGACATATGTGCCAGTTGGAGAAAATGGGACTGTAGATCCAGTAGAAATTAGAAAAGCGCTTAAATTAAATACAGTTTTAGTTTCTGTAATGTATGCGAATAATGAAATTGGCACAATCCAGCCAATACGAGAAATCGTAAAAGAAATTAGATATTACAAAAAAACGAAGCAACTAGCAAAATTTTCTCGGGTCCTCGGTTTGAAGCCAGACCAGCTCGAAAATTTTCTAGATGCTTCGTTTAAAATTTTCCCCGTATTTCATACCGATGCTACTCAAGCCATAAATTATTTACCGATCAATGTAGAAAAACTTGGAATTGATTTAATGTCTTTTAATGGATCAAAAATTTATGGGCCCAAAGGTGTTGGTGTTTTGTTTATAAAAAGAAAAACGCCAATTAGTAAAATTTTATTTGGAGGAGACCAAGAGCTTGGGTTAAGACCTGGAACAGAAAATTTGGTTAATATTGTTGGACTTAAAGAAGCTTTGAAAATTACAGAAAAAATAAAAGACAAAGAAACAAAACGACTTACAAAACTTCGTGATTTTTTTATTGAGAAATTATATGATCTAAAAAATCAAAACTCAAAATTTTCTCAGGTCCTCGGCTTGGGGCCAGACCAGCTCAAAAATTTTAATTTTGATTTTTTATTAAATGGTGATTTAAAAAATAGATTACCGAATAATATAAATATCACGATTCCAAAAATTCCAAGTGATCTTTTAGTAATAGAACTCTCAGCAAGAGGTGTTTATGTTTCAGAAAAAAGTGCTTGTAAATCTGGAGACGGAAAAGCTTCAGGTGTAATAAAAGCAATTCATCCAGACCTAGAAGAAACCGATGGTTCATTAAGATTTTCTTTAGGTAGACAAACAACGAAGACGGATATTGATTATACATTTAAGTCTTTGTTTAAAATTTTGAAAAAAAATAAAAGGTGGTATAATTGAGGGATGGATGTTAAAGATTTAAATAAATCACAACTTATATTATTAGCAATTTTATTAAGTTTTGTAACTTCAATTGCAACAGGTATAACTACTGTAACTTTAATGCAGCAGGCTCCTTCGTCTGTGACTGTGCCTATTAACCGTATTATAAAACAGACAGTTGAAAAAATTGTTCCAGCTGCAGTATCTAATGATCAAGTTTTATCTGAAGATCAGAAAAAATTATTGGAAGAATTAAAAGCAATTAAGCCTCTTACTGTAAGTTTGTTTTTAAAAGGAGAAAAGGAAGATAAAATTCTTGGGACAGGATTATTTTTAGGAGATAATAAAGTTGTCGTAGCGTCTCTTATTGCAGTTCCTAAAGAAGGAGAACAATATGTTGTAAAAAGTGTTTTAGGTGAACAAAAAGTGTCAAAAGTGACGCAAGAAAAAGATTTTACAATTATTGAATTAATTGAAAATAATGTTACCCCAAACCCTACTAGTACGGATACACAAACAACTACTCCTGTTGAAGTGCCTCCTGTTTCTGTCACAGAATAAGAAAATTTATTCCTTGATTAATAACTTGTAATTTATAATTTTTATATATGCCACCACTAAATAGATTTACAACTAAAGCTAAAGATGCAATAAAAAAAGCTCATGAGCTTGCTATTGAGCGTGGACAAAATCATGTTTCTTCTTCTCATTTACTTGGAGCCCTTTTGCTTCAAGAAGAGAGTATGGTGAATTCTATTTTAGATAGATTAGAAATAGATACTATGCTTCTAACTGATTCAGTCTTAGAAGCAATTGAATTGCCTGAAACTCGAAGTACTTTATCTCCCGCATATCAGATTTATCTTAATCCAGATTTAGCACAGGTTATAGAACATTCTGTAAAATTAGCAGAATATTTGAAAGATGAATTTGTTTCAACAGAACATCTTTTTATCGCAATGCTTGAAGTTGCCAGTGAGGCAAAAGAAATTCTTGCGAGATTTAGAATTCATAAAGATCTTGTGATGAAGATCTTAGAAGATCTTCGTAGTCAAAATATTACAGATGTTACAGAAACCAAAAAATTCCGCTTACTTTCAAAATATACTCGCAATTTAACTAAATTAGCAAAAGAAGACAAATTAGATCCAGTGATAGGACGTGATAATGAAATTATGAGAATCATGCAAATTCTTTCTCGTCGTACAAAAAATAATCCAATTTTAATTGGAGAAGCAGGAACTGGAAAAACTGCTGTTGTGGAAGGGCTTGCTCAAAGAATAGTAAAGAGCGACGTCGCTGAGTCTCTAAAAGAAAAAGAGCTTGTTTCCTTAGACTTGGGTTCTTTGATTGCTGGTACAAAATATCGTGGAGAATTTGAGGAAAGATTAAAAGGAATAATGAAAGAAATTGAAAAGTCTGATGGAAAAATAATCCTTTTTATTGATGAAATACATACCATTGTTGGCGCTGGTGGAGCAGAAGGTCAAATGGATGCGTCTAATATGTTAAAGCCAGCACTTGCTAGGGGAGAACTTCGTGCTATTGGTGCAACTACTTTAAAAGAGTATCAAAAGCATATTGAAAAAGATCCAGCACTTGCTCGTCGTTTTCAGCCAGTTTACATAGATGAACCATCTCTTGAAGATGCGATTGCTATTTTGCGAGGGCTCAAGGAAAAGTATGAACTTTTTCATGGTGTTCGTATTACAGATGATGCGATAGTTGCTGCAGTAAATCTTTCTACTAGATATATTACAAACAGATTTTTACCTGATAAAGCAGTTGATCTAATAGATGAAGCTTCTTCTTCGCTTAAGATAGCTCTTGAAAATAAACCTCCAGTTTTAGAAGATGCACATAGAAAAATAATGCGTCTTGAAATTGAAAAAGAAGCTCTTAAAAAAGAAAGTGAAAGTAATAAGCAAGTAAAAAATCGTGTTA
>JBAQNK010000020.1:0-13771 GCA_049303695.1 Minisyncoccia bacterium
AAAAATACAATTTCATTTTTAGCTTTTTCGTATTCTTGTTGATTTATAAATTTAACTTCTAGCATTCTAGATAAAACAAAATTTTTTCTTTCATCTAGTTTGTTTTTGTTTTTTCCGTAAGGAGAAAGGCTTGTAGGAGACTGTGGAATAGCTGCAAGATATGCTGCTTCCGCTAAAGTTAAGTCTTGTGCGTTTTTATTAAAATAAGTTTTAGAAGCTTCTTCAATTCCATAAACACTTCCACCATAAGGAGCTTCGTTTAAATAATATTCTAATATTTTCTCTTTTGGCATTGATTGGTCTATTTTTATTGCCAAAACCCATTCTTTTAATTTGCGTGCGAGAGATCTCTCAGAAGTTAAAAGTGTATTTTTTACTAATTGTTGAGTTATTGTTGATCCACCCGTTACTTTTTTGCCAGTTAATTTTGCCCAAATAGTAGCGCGAATAATTGAAGTTATTCTTATTCCACTATGATTATAAAAATCTGCATCTTCTACGGCGACAGTAGCATTTTTGATATTTGAACCCATTTGGTCAAACGGGATATTTGTTCTTTTTACATCTTGGTGAATATCATAAAGAAGAACTTCTCCTGTTCGGTCATAAATTTTAGTAGAGTTAACAACCTTCCTGTCCTCAAAGGATTTAAAGTCTGGTATTTTAAAAGAGGAAATCCATATTATTACTATTCCAACCATAAAAACAAAAATTCCGGCACTGAGCAGAACTAGGTTTTTAAGGAACCTTTTATTTTTATATTTTTTAATCATTCTATAATCATAGCAGATTGTGTGTTATAATCCATAGAATGAAAGTTATAATAGATGAAAAAAAAATAGACGAAATAATAAACAGAAGCGTTGCTGAAATACTGCCTTCTAAAGAAGAATTTAAAAAAGTTTTAATGTCTGGGAAAAAAATACGATTTTATATTGGGACAGACCCAACTGGAACTTCTTTACATATAGGTCATGCTACTAATTATATGGTTTTAGAGCGCTTACGAAAGCTTGGGCACGAAGCAATTTTTTTAATTGGTGATTTTACTGCTAGGGTTGGAGATCCAACAGACAAGAGTGCTGTTAGAAAACAATTAACCAGAAAAGATGTTAAAGACAATGTTAAGACTTGGTTAAAACAAATACAACCAATTGTTGGTTTAAAAGATTCTAAAAATCCAGTTAAGGTTTTATACAACCATGATTGGTTATCAAAATTGTCTTTTGAAGATGTTATTAATCTTTCCGCTAATTTCACGGTTCAGCAAATGTTAGAAAGAGATATGTTTAGTAAAAGAATGAAAGAAAATAAATCTATTTATTTGCATGAATTTTTTTACCCATTGATGCAGGGTTATGATTCTGTTGCTATGGATGTAGATATGGAGCTTTGTGGTAATGATCAAAAGTTTAATGCCTTAATGGGTAGAACTTTATTAAAAAGAATTAAAAATAAAGAGAAATTTGTTTTTATAACAACTCTTTTAGAAAATCCAGTTACAAAAGAAAAGATGATGTCAAAAAGTCTTGGTACTGGAGTGTTTTTAGATGAAACTCCAAATGATATGTATGGAAAATTAATGGCTCAGGCAGATGAAAATATACCTCAATTGTTTGTAGATTGTACATATGTTGAATTATCTGAGATAGAAAAAATAAAAACAGATTTAAAGAATGGGAATGTAAATCCTCGTGACTTAAAAATGAAATTAGCTTATGAAATAGTTAAAATTTATCACGGAGAAAAAAAGGCAAAAGAAGCAGAAATAAATTGGGAAAATGTTTTCTCTAAAAAAGAAATTCCGGACGAAATGGAAGAAATCATAAGTAATGTAGGAGATTTATTGATGGATGTTTTGGTAAACAAAAAAGCTCTGTCTTCAAAAGGGGAATGGCGAAGATTAGTTGAAGGAAACGCTGTTCATGATTTGATTGAAAATAAAAATATTACTGATCCAAATATTAGAATAACAGAGAACTTAACTCTTAAAATTGGAAAGAAAAAATTTTTAAAAATTGTAATTAAATAAAAACACCGCCCAATTGGGCGGTGTTTTTATTTTAATGATAGTGGCTATCAGGATCGTCTTCTTCGTCGTCTAATCCAATATTTCCATCTAAGGGTTCTAGTTCTTCTAGTGGTTCGTCTATATCATCCCCAAAAACAGGATCATCAGAAGAATCACTTACATTAAAACTTTTTTCTTCTATTAATTCATCATCATTGTAGTCCATATTAAAATATTTTTATTAAAAATTTTTAAAAACGACCTATTAATTTTTTAATCAATCTTTTGATTCCTCTTTTGTATCAAAATATGGAATAGTTGGCAATAGAATATGTGGATAAACTAAAATTTAAGATGTGCAAAGGCTGTCAGGGCAATCGCGATAGCATCTAGTTCGTCATCTAATTTTTTAGAATTATCTATATCAACGAGCATTTTTACCATTCTTGTAACTTGTTCTTTATTTGCTTTTCCGTATCCTGTAATAGCGATTTTTATTTGTGGAGGAGAAGCTTCAAAAATTTTCATTGAAGCATTAGAACATTCACAAATGATTACTCCACGCGCCTCTGCTACGTGCATTACTGTTTTATGATTTGTGGTTAAGAATAAAGTTTCAATAGATAAAACTTCAGGTTTATATTTTTTAATTATATTTTTTACTTCTTCATCAATTAATTTAAGCCTTTCAGAAAATTCTAATTTAGCTGATGTGTGAAAACATTCTGAAAAAATTACTTTTTCTTTTTTATCACCTTTATTTTTTTCCAACACTGCGACTCCAAGTCTTTCAAAACCTGGGTCAATTCCCAAAATTCTCATATTTAAATTTTAACATTATTCTGCATTAGTATATACATCTTGAACATCGTCGTTTTCCTCTAGTTCATCAACTAGTTTGTCTAAAAGTTCCAAGTCTTCATCAGACATTGAGGTAAGCATATTTGGTTTCCAGATTATTCCTTCTGGAGTTTTTTCTTTTGAAAAAGACCAAGCAACAGAACCTATTCCTCCTAAAGCAAAACCATTCTTAGATAGTATGTGTTTTATGTCTTGTGCTGTTCTGTTTTTACTATCTGTGAGTGTTTCTATAATAATTCCAACTCCTCCAGGGCCGTAAGCTTCATAAGTAATTGCGTCCATTTGTGCACTGGGTTCAGATGCTTTTTTAACAGCTTTTTCAATAATATCTTTAGGCATATTTACTTTCTTTGCTTTTTCAATGGCTGCTCGAAGTCCAGGAGATTCTTTTCCTCCTGATAATTTTGCTTCAACTGCAATAAAGCGCACAAGCTTAGAAAAAATCTTACTCTTTTTTGAATCAGTAATTGCTTTTTTGTGTTTTATTTGCGCCCATTTGTTGTGTCCTGACATAGGTTTTATAAAAGTTTATTTTGTAAATTTTCTGGAATATCAAACCCTAAATGCTCGTATGCTTTTTTTGTTGCAACTCTGCCTTTTGCGGTGCGTTCAATTAGTCCGAGTTGGATTAAATAAGGTTCGATAACTTCTTCAACGGTCGCATCTTCTTCTGAAAGGGCAGTTGCTATTGTTTTTAATCCAACTGGCCCGCCATTAAATTTTTCAATTAAAACTTCTAAAAATTTTCTATCTGAAGAATTTAAACCAATTTCATCTATAGAAAGCATATTGAGTGCATTTTTTACAGTTTCCTTATCTAAACCTTTTTTGTTTACTTGGGCGTAGTCGCGAACTCTTTTTAAAAAGTAGTTTGCAGTACGAGGAGTAAAACGACTTCTTTTTGCAATTTCTTTTAAAGCTTCTTCTTCTAGTTCTGTTTCAAGTAATTTACTTGATCTTCGAACTATCTCAGCGATTTCGTCATTGTTATAAAATTCAAGTCTAAAAACCCCACCAGAAAATCTTGAACGAAGGGGAGAGGAGACAAGTGCAACACGAGTCGTAGCTGCAATCAGGGTGAAAGGAGGAAGATCTAATTGGATTGTGCGAGCTGACGGTCCTTTTCCAATAATAATATCCAAAACTCCAGATTCCATAGCAGGATAAAGTATTTCTTCCACCATTTTATTAAGTCTATGAATTTCGTCTATAAAAAGTATGTCACCAGGAGATAAATTGGTAAGAATAGAAGCCAAATCCCCAACTTTTTCTATGGCTGGGCCAGAGGTTATTTTCATTTGTCTGCCAGTTTCACGCGCAATCAAGTGAGCGAGGGTCGTTTTTCCGAGCCCGGGAGGTCCGTAAAAAAGAATATGTTCAGGAATATGTCCACGTTCTTCTGCAGCTGTTAAAAGTATTTTAACGTTGTCTTTTATGTGTTTTTGACCGATATATTCATCCCAGCGAGTAGGGCGGAGGGTCTGGTCTAAGAAGGATTCTTCTAAAATATCACCCTTTTTACCATCTGAAGTTGTTTTTTTTTCGCTTGACATTTATTTTTTAATATGATACACTTCATTTGTACATTATTAACACGGTATCCACATTATAGCATTTACTTGGTTCCGAATATAGTATAATTGACACATGAGGTTTAGGCCTTGTTTTATTTTGTGAAGGCACTAATCTCTAAGCAATCAGCCCTCGGTTATATAATTTTGCGTAGGACGTTCTGGCTCTTTTATTAGTTCGCTGGGTCTATCCTTCAAGAATTTATTACTTTCGGGGTTCAGCCCTGAAAGGATTGTTTAGAGATTAGTGCTTTTTTAGTTTCTAATTTTTTATTCTTCGTTTAAATCAACTACGCTTTTTACTTCTTCAAGGGAAGTAATTCCATTTAAGACTTTTACAATACCATCCTGTCTCATTGACAGGATTCCTTGTGTTTTTGCAATTTTTTTAATTTCACGTTCGCTTGGGTTTTCCGGCATTATTTTTTCAATAGTTTCGTCTGTTTTAATCGCTTCAAAAATTCCTATTCGTCCTTTGAATCCTGTCATGTTACATTTTTCACAGCCCAGAGCCGAGAAAAGTTTTATTGGTGCATCGGGATTTATATTATAATTTTTAAGATCTTTACCCTCTTCTTTAATTCCATCCATAATAATTTTTATTATTTTACTTTCTTCTTCCGTAATTTCTTTTTCCTTTTTACAGAACTGACAAAGTTTACGAACTAAACGCTGTGCGATGGAAAGGGAAAGGGCAGATACCATAATTTTAGGATTTACTTCAAGGTCAATAAGTCTTGGAATAACCCCAGCTGCATTGTTTGTGTGAAGAGTTGAAAAGACCATGTGCCCTGTGAGAGCAGATTCCACGGCGATTTTTGCTGTTTCTGCATCACGAATTTCTCCGACCATTACTACGTCTGGGTCTTGTCGGAGGGCTGAACGCAAACCCTCTAAGAATGTATAACCTTTTTTAGAATCTGTTTGAGTTTGAGTTATGCCGTCTAGGTGATATTCAATAGGATCTTCAATGGTTATAATCTTTATTTCTGAAGAGTATATTTTACTTAAAAACGCATAAAGAGTAGTAGTTTTTCCAGATCCTGTTGGTCCTGTTACTAGAATAAGACCGTTTGGTTTTGCTATTTCTTGTTCTATTACTGAAAAAAGAAAAGGTTCTATTCCCATTTCTTCAAGTTTTACTTGAATAGACTTAGGATCCAAAATACGCATAACGATTGATTCTCCATAAGCTCCAGGAATAAGAGAAGTACGGATACTTATTTCTTCGTTTTCTTCCATAATACTAAAGCGCCCATCTTGGGCAATTTTTGAAGTTAATTTCATCCCAGATAAAAGTTTGATTCTTGAATTTAAAAGATTATAGACATCAAGTCCAAAAAAAGTTACATCTTGAAGTACACCGTCAAGACGAAATCGTAGTCTAGCTATTTCTTTTTCTGGTTCGATATGTATATCGGAAGCTTTAATTGATATTGCTCCAGCTAATATTATTTCAAGTATTCGGGAAATTTTATGTATTTGGTTTCCTTTCAAAGCTTCTTTTATATAAATTTCAACGTCCTGCATTTTTGATATATTTTTTGCAGTTTCTCTTAAAACTTCTCCAGAAATATCCAAGCCGCCAACTTTTGAACTTTCAGCCATTGAAATTTCTTTATATCTATCCCAAACCTTATTTAAACTTGCGTTAGAAACCATATAAAAAGACGGAGTAAGATTTTGTCTTTCCATTTCATCTATCAATTTATTTAAAAGATCGCTTGAAGGGGTGCGTACTGCTATAAAAATATTCTTTCCAGAAAGTTTGAAAGGTGCGATGTTCATTTCACGCGCATCTTTTTCAGTTATTGCTCTAAGAGCTTCGTTATCTATTCCTAAACGAGAAAGGTCTATGTAAGGAAGACCATATTTTGATTCTGCCAAGACTGCTACAAGTTGTTCTTCTTCAAGCTTATGAAGATCTTCCAATTGTCTATTTTGTTTTTCTTCATCAAAATCTGCCATATTGATAAATTATAGCTTATTTTAACTTTAAACTAAAGAGTGTTAGAATCAAAAAATGAATAAGATTTCAAAAAACACAAAAGATACAGCAAAAATTGCTGAAGAATTCTTAAAATGCATTTTAAATAAAAAAAATAAAAATGCTTGTGTTGTTGCACTGTCTGGTGATTTAGGTTCAGGGAAAACAGCTTTTACCCAAGCTGTAGCAAAAGAACTTTCTATTAAAAGAAAGGTAAATAGCCCAACTTTTGTAATTATGAAAAAATATCCAATTAAATCTCAAAAACACAAATTTCTCTTTCATTTAGACGCTTATCGTTTAAAAAATGAAAAAGAATTATTGCATTTAAATTGGGAGCAAATCATTTCAAATCCAGAACATTTAGTTTTTATTGAATGGCCAGAAAATGTTAAAAAAGCTATACCTAAAAAACATCACAAGGTTTCAATTTCTCACACAAAAGAAGGATATAGAAGTTTTAAAATTTAATAAAAATAAATTTTGTTTTTTATTTTTAAATATGTATACTCTAAAGAAACAAGAATCGTTCTTAGTAATAAATTTAATATTTAAACATATGAAAAAGCCAATGACAGTAATTTTTGGTTTACCTGACGGTAAGTCAATAGCAGTGACGGTGTTCGTCGAACAAAAAGATCAAGCACCAATACCAACCTACTATCAGCCCACGAAAGAAAGTTTAGAGAGGAACAACATGTTACTAAACGGTAGAAATATTGCTCCTTTTGGTATTAGAGAAGCACAAAAATATCCATAGTGTTGGGTATTAGAAAAAGTTAAAAGTCTGCTATTTATTAACGCAGGCTTTTTTAATTTATATTTTATAAAAATGCTATAATTTTGTTATGGAAAAATCTTCAAAAAAGACATTGGTCTTATTGGACGCCCACGCAATAATACACCGTGCATATCATGCTTTGCCAGAATTTTTGTCTTCTAAGGGTGAACCGACAGGAGCATTGTACGGGCTTTCTTCAATGTTAATGAAGATTATAACGGATCTAAAACCAGATTATATTGTTGCCTGTTATGATTTACCCCAAAAGACTTTTCGACATGAGGCATATGAAGCTTATAAAGCAGGCAGAGCAAAAGCAGAAGAAGGATTAATTTTTCAATTAAAAAATTCTAGAAAAATCTTTGAAGCTTTTAATATCCCAGTTTATGATTCTCCTGGCTTTGAGGCTGATGATTTGCTTGGAACGATAGTTGAACAATTTAAGAAAGATAAAAGTATTAAAATAATTATTGCATCAGGGGATATGGACACGATGCAATTAATAGATGACAAAAAAGTTCAAGTTTACACTTTAAAGAAGGGAATAAATGACACTATTTTATATGATGAAGATGCTGTTGTTTCGCGTTTTGGTTTTGGACCAAAACTTTTACCCGATTATAAAGGTTTACGAGGGGATCCGTCAGATAATATTATTGGGATAAAAGGGATAGGGGAAAAGACTGCTACAGATTTGATAATAAATTTTGGAACTATTGAAGAAATTTATAAAAAAATAAAAAAAGATCCCGAATCTTTTGTAAAAGCTGGCATTAAAGAAAGAATAATTAATCTCGTAAAAGAAAATGAAGAAGAAGCTTTGTTTTCAAAAACTTTAGCAACAATCAGACGAGATGCACCAATTGATTTTACCTTACCAGAAAAAACTTTTTGGAAAAATGCAGATTTGAAAAAAGTTGAAAATATTTTTTCTGAATTTGAATTTAGAAGTTTGTTTTCACGTTTAAGAAGTTTTTTTGAGGGGAATCAGCAGAAGAATCCTCAAGATTTTCTGGCGGACAAGACGAAGCCAGTGCCCGTAGGCGAAAATCTTGAGGATTCTTCTTTGATAGACTCAAAAGAGTTACAAGAAGCATCTGTTGCCCTTTGGCTTATAAATTCAGACATAACAAACTCAACCCTAGATGACATCTTGCTTTATGCAAAAACAAGCTCTTTTAAAACAGCGCGTGAATATATTTTAGAAAAATTAAAAAGCGAGAAATTAACGCTTATTTTTGAAGAAGTTGAAAAACCAATAATGCCTGTGGTTAAAGAAATGCAAGAGTGTGGAATTCTTATAGATAAAGAATATTTTAAAAATTTATCGAAAGAATATCATGAAGAGTTAAATAAAATTACAAAAAAAATATATGAAATGGCTGGAACAGAGTTTAATGTAAATTCACCAAAACAATTAGGGGAAGTTCTTTTTGGAAAAATGGGAATGAAAACAAAAAAGAAGGGAGCGAACGGTTCTTTTTCTACAAAAATTTCAGTGTTAGAAGAATTAGAAGAAGATAATCCAATAATAAAAGAAATAATGGCACACAGAGAACTACAAAAATTACTTTCTACTTATATTGATGTAATTCCCAATATGGTGAGTGAAGACGGAAGATTGCATGCAAAGTTTTTACAAAATGGCACGACGACAGGAAGATTTTCTTCTCAAGATCCAAATTTACAAAATTTACCGATCAAATCAGAATTAGGGAGAAGAATCCGTGGAGGATTTGTCGCTGAAAAAGGGCACAAGTTGTCGGCATTTGATTATAGTCAAATCGAACTTCGCGTAGCAGCAATGCTTTCAGGTGATAAAAAAATGACGCAAATCTTTCGTGAAAGAAAAGACATTCATGCTGGCGTGGCATCTTTTGTTTTTGGTGTGCCTTTAGAAAAAGTTGATCGCGAAATGCGGCGCAGAGCAAAAGTAATAAACTTTGGAATTATTTACGGGATGGGAGTTTCTGCTTTAAAGAAAAATTTAGGAGGAACTCGCGAAGAAGCGCAGAAATTTTATGACAATTATTTTAATCAATTTTCAGGCGTGCGAGATTATTTAGAGAGCGTAAAAGAATTTGCTGTAAAAAATTCATATAGTGAAACTTTATTTGGAAGAAAAAGATATTTTCCAAACATAAAATCAAGAATTCCATTTTTGAGAAGTATGGCAGAACGTACAGCAACAAATGCCCCACTTCAGGGGACAGCCGCAGATATTATTAAACTTGCTATTCGTTATGCGGAAGAAGACCTAGGAAAAGCAGGACTTCTTTCAAAAGCACATCTGGTTCTTCAGATTCATGATGAGCTTGTTTACGAAATAGATGAAAGTGTTTTAGAAAAAGCTGAGAAAACAATAGAAAATGCCATGGAAATGGTCTTAGAAAGGTCATATTTACATTATAAGACCGATATTCCACTAGAAGTTCATTTCGGACACGGAGACAATTTTGGGGAGGTAAAATAGCTTAATTTTAAGGTGTTCTTGTGATATAGTAACATTGTAGATATGACAGAAGATATAGTTAAAAAAGATTATAATGTTGTTGTAAAAAATATTTTTAAATTAAGCATACATGCACTGCAGCTGTATTCTTATCTTTTTTATTTTGTTCTTCTTTTGCTCGGCATTTTACTTGATTTTATTTTTCATATCGGGATTCCAATTCAGTCTGTCCTATTGCCGACAAGTATTTCATTTCTTATTGTTGCTTCTGTTTTAATTCTCTGGGCTCAAAGATCTACTCGTAATTTAGATAAAGAAAATTTAACGAAAGAGACTTTTTCAAGTGGTCCTTATTTTTTTACTAAGAATCCGACACATTTAGGTCTTTTCCTTTTGGTTTTAGGTTTTGGAATTTTATCAAATGCTTTCTTTGTTGTAGTTTTTACAATTATTTCTTATCTTGTTACTAAATTTGTTTTTCTTAAAAAAGAAGAAAAAATTCTTGAAGCAAAATACGGAGATCCGTATTTAGAATATAAAAAATCAGTTAAGTTTTAGTTTATGATATACCTTTTTTCTGGTGATGATTTTAAAAATAAACACAAGGCATATGAAAAATTCATAGAGTCTCTGTCTAAGGACGTTGAGACTTTTTTTATTTCTAAAAATGATTTTGATAAGATTCAGACTGAAAGTTTTTATTCTGGTTCAGGGTTATTCTTTAAGAAGTGCGCAGTAATATTTACAGATATTTTTGAGCGAGAAGAAACTAGAGATTTTATTTTAGAAAAATTAGAGCAAATGAGTTCTTCTGGGAATGATTTTATTTTTTTGGAAAGCAAATTAAATAAGCCTATTTTAGATGCTTTTAAAAAAGCTCGTGCAGAGCTAAATATTTTTGAATTACCAAAAGAAAAAAAAGAGAAGTATGATAATTTTTTATTGGCTTATGATTTTGAAAAAAGAGACAAGTTGAATTTATGGATTCATTTTAGACAGGCTATGGATTTGGGGGTTGGGATGGAAGAGCTTGTTGGGGTGTTGTTTTGGAAAGCAAAAGATATGATCTTAAAAAAGAATTTCAGTAAGGTTACAGAAATAGAGCTTAAAAATTTTACTGATAAATTATCTTACCTTCTTCCTGAAGCTCGCAAAGAGGGAATAGATGCCGAAGCTGCTTTTGAAAAGTTTTTACTTGAAGTTTTTTAAATTTGACCTAATTAAAGAATAATGTTACTCTAAATACAGAAATTTCTGAATATAAACCTGAGCTTTGCTCATTAACAAATAAATAATATGAGAAAAATTAATAAGAACAAGGATTTTGAAACTACTTCTGTGGAAGTACCTTCTAGAAACAGTTTCAACGAATTTGGTATAGTCACATCAAAA
This sequence comes from Minisyncoccia bacterium, assembly GCA_049303695.1. GTDB lineage: Bacteria > Patescibacteriota > Minisyncoccia > Phycocordibacterales > UBA9973 > UBA9973. Next base: position 11,056 of record JBAQNK010000020.1, read on the forward strand.
GTACCATTTTCTTTTATTGAAGTTTTTGTTGAAAAATCTTCAATAGCAATTAATAAATTTCTTAAAGAAAATAAATTTAATTTTCCTTTAACTATATCTATTTTTCACAATGGAGGAAATGAAATTATTTTAAAATCTGGTTCTGAAAAAATAGATTTACAGAATCTTCTTTCGGTTTCATTTCAATATCATTTTCAAAATTGTCATAAGTTTGAAAAAGAAGTAGAAAAATTTCTTAAAAGAGAAGAGGAAATACATAAAATTATTCATTCAGTTTTTTTAGAATCAAAAATACGTAATATAAAAATAACTTATTTTTAACTTTAAACAGCCGACTTAAATAGTTGGCTGTTTTTATTTTTGTGTCAGGATAACATTTTTAATGTTGTGGTCAGGAATAATTTTGTTTTCGTCAAAACAAAATTTTCACGACCCTGCCTCGGTTGTTTTGTTTGCTAACAAAACATACCTCCGGCTCGCACAGCTAAAAAATCTGCAGAAGTGCAGATTTTTCTTAACGCTGTGCGCCCGCTCGGGATCGAACCGAGGACCTTATCCTTAAAAGGGATCTGCTCTACCAGCTGAGCTACGGGCGCATATTGTGATAATATATCAAGTATGATTAAAAATCAACAAAACGTTTTAATTTTAAACGATATACGAAGCGTTGAGAATGTTGGTGCAATGTTTCGTACTGCTGATGCGGCAGGTATTTCTAAAATTTATTTAACAGGAGTTTCTCCCGCTCCGCTTGACCGTTTTGGAAGAAAACGAAAAGATTTAGCCAAATCAGCTTTAGGGGCAGAAGAGTTCATTCCTTGGGAAGTAAAGAAAAGTGTCTCATCTCTTATTTCTAAATTAAAGAAAGAAAAGTATTTAATAATTGCAATTGAACAAGCAAAAAATTCTATTGATTATAAAAAAGTAAAAATAGGGAAGAAGAACGCTTTTATTGTCGGGACAGAAGTGACAGGGATACCAAAAAATATATTAAATAAATGTGATGTAGTTGCAGAGATTGGAATGTTAGGGAAAAAAGAATCTTTGAATGTTTCTGTCGCTTTAGGTATAGTGTTGTTCAGAATTTTGAATATATAATAAAATAAAACATCATTATTTATGAGACACACATAATTTTCTGCTGAAAATTTGCTATGCTCGGCCCGTCGGCCTGCGCAAGTCTCCTAAATAATGATGTTTTATTTTATTTTGGCGTGCCCCATTAGAAACCACGAGAGCTCGCAGTGTGTTTTGTTTCTAACGGGGTCCGTAAATTTCTCCAGTATCTATTGGAGCAGGGGGTTTTAAGAAAGGCCCAGCTTTACTCTCATACCTATTTGGTCCTCCGGTAAAAAACCATACAAACCAAAGTAAAATTAATACTACGACAAGTTCTCCTAAATGTTTTCCAGCCATATTATTTTTGATGAATGGAGCAAAAATGCGCGCTCCTGTTATTTATAATTTTTCTTATTATAACACCTTTACATCCTTTTTTCCTGCATCTTTCTCCGGTTCTTCTGTAAGCTTCGTGGTGTAATTGGAATTTGCCAGGTAACCCATAAATATTACGATAATCTGACATTGAATCTCCTCCAAAGTTTATTCCTTTTTTTAATGTTTCTTTTATGGCTTTAAACATTTTTTTAAACTCCAATTCGTTTATTTTTGAAACTTTTCTTTCTGGATGAATTCCTGCGTACCAAAGTATTTCGTCAGAATAAATATTGCCAATTCCTGCTATGATTGATTGATCTATTAAAACAGTTTTTATTTTTCCATTTGGTTTTTTATTTAACCTTTCTTTTAGTTTTTTAAAATCAAAATTTTTACTCAATGGGTCGGGTCCGATATCTTTTAAATGTCTTGTCTCATGTGCAGTTTTTGTATCTAGGAGTGTAATTTTTCCAAACTTACGAGAGTCTGAAAAAGCCAAAAATTTTTTATTAGAAAGAGAAAAAATAGTATGCACAAATCTATTATAGGGGTCTTTTAATGGACCTTCTTCGTCAGGTATCCATTTATTTTCCTTTTTTAAAAATTTATACTTTCCATAAAGTAAATGACCTGTCATTTTCATATGGATTAAAATAGTTTTATTTCCAGATAAATTTATCAAAATATTTTTTGCTTTTCTTTCTGCACTTAATATTTTTTTATTTAATACTTCTTTTTTAAAAATTTTAAAATAAGTAGGGTTTGCAACCGCGTCTTTTTGACGTTTATCTTTTGTTTTAAGGTCTGTCCACACATCGGTAATTTTAAGACCAACTAATTCTTTTCTGAGACCTCTTGTGGTTGTTTCTACTTCTGGTAGCTCTGGCATGCTATCATTATACTATGAAAAAATTGGTGTTGATATTAGCTTTTATGGCATTGTTTATATTACCTTTTAAGGCAGACGCGTCTTTAGCTACATCAAATAAACAAATCAAAATACTTATTGTTCCTGGACACGATGATAGGGTTTGGGGTTCTCAATATGGCAACCTAAAGGAAGCTGATATGAATTTTGTTTTAGCGACACAAATAAAAGACTTACTTCAAAAAGACAAAAGATTTAAGGTCTTTATTACTCGTGATGATAAGGGGTATACAAAACAATTTTCAAATTATTTTTCTGAAAATAAATTGGACATTAAAGATTTTAAGGAAAAAGCAAAATTGGAAATGAAAAATAAAATAAGTGATGGAAGTTTTATAGAAAAAGAAAATG
>JBAQNK010000021.1:0-2145 GCA_049303695.1 Minisyncoccia bacterium
CAACAAAAGAAATAGTTTGGAATGTTGGAGGAATTCCAAGAGGTACAGGCATAACCGAAACAGGGAGAGAAGTTTCTTTTCAAGTTGGTTTTACTCCTTCTCTTTCACAAGTTGCCACTACTCCTGTCCTCGTAAATGATGCAATTTTGACTGGGCATGATGATTTTGCTAATGTGGATGTACGGGTGAACAAAGCATCTTTGAATACTCGTCTTTCAAATGATTCTCTTTTCCCTCCTAATGGGGACAGAGTAACAGAATAAAAATATGTCAGATAAAAAAGAAAAAAAAGTTGATGATGATTTAATGGAAAAAATAGTTTCTCTTTGCAAGAGAAGAGGTTTTATTTTTCCTGGTTCTGAAATTTATGGTGGATTAGCTGGTACTTATGACTGGGGACATTTTGGAGTAGCTTTAAAAAATAATATAAAAAATTCTTGGTGGAAAAAATTCGTAGATTCACGCAGAGATATGTATGGTATTGATGCTGCGATTTTAATGCGACAAGAAGTATGGCAAAAAGCAGGGCACGTAGAAAATTTTGCTGATCCTATGGTTGAATGTGAAAAATGCAAGAAAAGATTTCGAGCAGATCAAATAGAAGACAAAAATAAATGTGCTGGATCTTGTGGTGGAAAATTAGGAGAAACAAAACAATTCAATATGATGTTTGCTACGAAAGTAGGAGCTTCAGAAGATTCTTCAGCTACTTCATATCTTCGTCCAGAAACTGCGCAAGGTATGTTTGTAAATTTTAAAAATACAGTAGATGCTTTTCATCCAAAGCTTCCTTTTGGTTTAGCTCAGATCGGTAAAGCATTCCGTAATGAAATAACTCCAAGAGATTTTATTTTCCGTGTTCGTGAATTTGAGCAAATGGAAATAGAATATTTTGTGCGTGCAGAAGATTGGGAAAAGTATTTTGAATATTGGAAAGATGAGATGGAAGAATGGATGGAAGAAGTGGGTATCGATATGAATAAAGTTCATGATATTGATATTGCAAAAGAAGATCTTGCTCATTACTCAAAAAGAACAACAGACTTTGAATTTGAATATCCTTTCGGACAGAAAGAACTTTTTGGTCTTGCATACAGAACAGATTTTGATTTAAAAAATCATGGTCTTGAATATGTTGATGAAGAAAAATCAGAAAAGATAGTTCCTCATGTGATAGAACCAACTTTTGGGGTGGATAGAGCTATTCTTGCAATATTGCTTTCTTCTTATCGTGAAGAAGAAAAAGAAGGAGAAGTTAGACCATATCTTAAATTTAAGCCTTCTATCGCGCCGGTTATTTGTGCAGTTTCTCCTTTACTTAAAAATAAACCTGAGCTTGTGGAATATGCTAATACAAAAGTTTTCGCTTCATTAAAAACAGAGTTTGGAAGAGTAATTTGGGATGATAATGGAAACATTGGAAAGCGCTATCGCAGGCAAGATGAAATCGGTACCCCATTTTGTATAGTAGTTGATTTTGATACTTTAGAAGATGATACAGTGACAGTGCGTGATCGCGACACAGGCGCTCAAGAAAGAGTGAAAGTAGAAGAATTAAAGAACTATCTAAAAAATAAAATAAATTAAAATGAAAAAAGAATCAAGGTATTTAAATATATTAGTTCAAGCCAGTCTTGTATTTTTTACAATCGGCGGATATTTATTAACATCATTTAAATTACCTCAGTATGGATTAATAGTTGCTCTTATATCTCAAATATTTTGGTTTTATAGTTCTTATAAAGCATGGAAGGAATCAAATCAAATTGGAATATTTATTACCACGATTTTTATGACCTTAGTTATTTCTTTTGGTATTTTTAATTATTGGTTCAATTAATTTTATGAAATACACAAAAAAGGTTTTACATAACGGACTTCGATTTATCACTGTACCAATGAAAGACAATCCTACCGCTACGGTTTTAGTGCTTGTGGAAGCAGGTTCTAAATATGAAACAAAAAAGATAAATGGTTTGTCACATTTCCTTGAACATATGTGTTTTAAGGGTACAAGCAAAAGACCTAAGGCAATTGATATTTCTAAGGAATTAGATGCAATAGGAAGCCAATATAACGCTTTTACAGCCCAAGAATACACAGGTTACTATGCGAAATCAGATGCAAAGCATTTCAAGCAGATTT
>JBAQNK010000022.1:0-4547 GCA_049303695.1 Minisyncoccia bacterium
CAAATTCGCGTGCATATGAAATTTTTAAATCATCCAGTTGTATGTGACTCTCTGTATGACCCTAAAGGTCTTTGTATCAAAGGAATTGATCGTTTGGCTTTACACGCTAAGTCTATAGAATTCTGCCTGCCTGCGCAGGCAGGAGACCTAAAAGGTAAAATTATAAAAATAGAATCAAAAATTCCAAAAGAATTTGAGAAAGTGGTAGAATAATTTTATGCAAGACGAAACACGACAATGTCAGAACTGCAAAAAAGATTTCACAATAGAATCAGAAGATTTTAATTTTTATGAAAAAATAAAAGTCCCTGCGCCGACTTGGTGTCCTGAGTGTAGGATGATCCGTCGGCTTTCTTTTAGGAATGAACGCAATCTTTTTCGTAGAAAAGATGCACATACTGGGAAAGATTCCTTTTCTGGTTTTCCAGCTGAAGCAAATTTAAATACTTATGCCAATGATTATTGGCATGGAGATGAATGGGATTCATTAGATTATGGAATAGATTATGATTTTTCAAAACCATTTTTAAAACAATTTTATGATTTATTGTCTCGTGTACCATTGCCTGCAAAATCATCTGCTGGATTTATGATTAATTCAGATTATTGTAATGAGGCAGGAAGACTTCGTAATGCATATTTATGTTTTGATTCAGACTTTGTTGAAAATTCAGCATATCTAGTTAAAGCGACTAATATCAAGGATACACTTGATTCTCACGAAATCATAGAAGATGAACTATGTTATGAAGATGTTATAGTTCACAAAAGTTATAGAACTTTTTATTCTCTTGATTGTGAAAGTTGTGTAGATGTTTGGTTTGGTAAAGGACTTCGTGGGTGTACTAATTGTTTTGGGTGCGTAAATTTAAGAGGAAAATCTAATTGTTTTTTTAATGAACAATTATCAAAACAAGAATATGAAAAGAAAATATCTGAACTAAATTTAGGATCTCATAAATCAATTATGGAATTATATGCAAAGGTTTTAGAATTTTGGCAAAAATTTCCAGTAAAATATTATCACGGGATACGAAATGTTAATTGTACAGGGGAAAGAATAAGCGACTCAAAAAATGTTCACGATTCTGTTTCAGTGCAGGAAGGTGAAAATATGCGTTACATTCAGATTGTTGCTCTTAAAGCAGCTAATTCATATGATTGCGTTCAGCTTTTCATGGGAGTTGAAAATGCTTATGAATGTGTAACTTGCGGGGAAGGATCTTATAATCTTAAGTATTGTTTTAATTGTTGGGCTGGGTCACGTGATTTAGAGTATTGCAGTTACTGCATAGGTTCATCAGATTGTTTTGGTTGTGTAGGTTTAAAAAAGAAACAGTATTGTATTTTTAATAAGCAATATACAAAAAAAGAATATTTTGAATTACGTGATAAAATAATAAAGCATATGGATGAGATGCCTTATTCTGATTCATTAGATAGGAAGTATAAATATGGTGAATTTTTTCCAGCTGAATTTTCACCCCTTGCGTATAATGAAAGTTTGGCACAAGATTATGTCCCATTAAATTCCAAGCAAGCAAAAGAAAAAGGATTTGTTTGGCGAGAACCGAATGTGCGTGAATTTCAAACGACAATGCAAAGTATAGATTTACCAGATTCAATTAATGATGTATCAGAAGATGTTATTAATGAAATTATTGCTTGTGAGACATGCAAACGGGCTTATAGAATAGTTAATATTGAATTACAATTCTATAAACGTATTGGGTTACCCTTGCCCCATAAATGTCATAATTGCAGATTTTTAGATCGTTTTAAATTTATCAATAAACCTAAATTATATTATCGTTCATGTGTGTGTGATAAAACTAATCACTTACACAAAGGAAAATGTGAAGTTGAATTTGAAACAAGCTATGCGTCAGACAGACCTGAGATAGTTTATTGCGAGAAATGTTATCAGCAAGAAGTATATTAAAAAATTGCAAAAATAAGGCGTTTATGTTAGATTATAACAATTATGGCAATAAGTAAGGAAAAACTAAGTCCAGTAGATATTGAGGCACGAAAGAAGCTTGATTTTAACGCAGGGGATACTATTCGTGTTCAATCAAAAATTTTAGATGAAAAAGGCAAGTATCGTTTACAGGCTTTTGAAGGTATAGTGCTTGCAAGAAAGCATGGTAAAGAAATAGGTGCGACTTTTACAGTTAGAAAAGTAGCTTCTGGTGTCGGAGTAGAAAGAATTTTCCCTTTATACTCTCCAATGGTTGATAAGATTGAAGTCACTAAAAAAGCTCGTGCTCGAAGATCAAAATTGTATTATGTCAGAACAAAAGCAGTTAAGGATGTACGCAGAAAAATGAGGGGAGTAGCGACTCAAGCAGAAGTTGAAACAGAAGTTGAAACAGAAGCTGAAGAAAAGAAAGAAGAATAAGAATACTAAAATAAAAATCCTCACAAAAAGTGAGGATTTTTATTTTGTGAAATTCAGACCTAAAAGTTCTTAATTTTCTATATTAGTTTTATGAATTTTTGCGTATATTAAATATATTACTAACGTAATTAGTATTAGATTTAAGGCAACAAGAAGTTCCACTATTAAAAGATAGTTTATTTTATTTGGTTCTTCTTTTGTTTCTGGACACTTTTCTGCTATTACTGTAAATTTGCCTTTTGTTTCAAAAAAGTTTCCAGCTTTATCAAAAGCTTTTACTGAAATATTTTTTTCTCCTGGAGTTTGATTTAATAAAATGTAAGTATTGTTTTTACCAGCTTCTAAAGAAGCTTCTGTTCTTGTTCCGTTGATTGTTATTTCATAATGATCTATTCCTGAAATGCTGTCAGTTGCGTTAAAGGCTAGACGAGGTTTTGTGACGGAAGTTTCTTGTCCGTCTAGAAATTCTATTGAAAAAGGTTCTGGGGGAGTGGTGTCAATATTAAATTTAAAATGAGTTGTATTATTCCATCCAGCAGAATTTCTTAAGCGTACGTGGAAATACCAAACACCATTAGCAGTATTTTTATAAGTATGGGAAGTGGATAAACCCTGAGAAGTTTTTGGAAGTTCTGTGTTTGGGTTTTGGTCGCCATAAATTCTAACTCCTGTTATATCTTCCGGTAATGTCCATTTAAAGCTTGGGTTGTTGTTGTTATACCACTTTTCTTGATCAGGATGTGTTGTAGATGTTATTAGAGCGGCTGACGGCACTTTTGATGATGAAACTAATGGTTCTGTTTCTGTTGTTGGGATAACAACAGAGGAATTTAATGTAAAATTACTTGATAATGAATTTGTAAGAACATTTGTTCCTAACCCATCATTTGCGAGCACTGAGGCAGAAGAAAAAGATAATTCCGCTTGAAAAGTTGATTTTACTTTAAACGTTATACTTAGAATGCGTCCTTTTGTTCCGATAAATCCAGGATTAGGAATTACTCCTTCAAAAGACACATTACCACTTTCTCCAGAACTATAATAAGAAGGTTCTTGCGCCCAAATGGTTAAGATAGAGGAAGCTTTTGAAATAGAAACGAATTGGAGCTTATCCTTTGGGAAGGAAAGTATACCAGACACTGCATTTATTGCTTTATCAGGGCTTGAAACTGTTACGTCAACCTTAAATGTATCTCCGATTTTATATGAACCAGTTGAGGGGGCAGTCTGAATAGTAGCAGCATAAGCAGTGTATAGTGTTGTAGCAAAAAATAAGAAAACAAAAGATAAAATTAATATGTATTTTTTCATTTTTTTATTGTTCTTTTAATAATAACAAAGAGTGACAAAATAATAAAGAATAATAATATGATTATATCTGTAATTATGCTTTGGTTGTTATACCAAGAAAGAGGATTTTTAGGAGAAACAACTTCTATTCTACTATTTCCATTTTTATCAACTACTTTTATGAAAATAGAACTATGTAAATTTTGATCTTCTAAAATATAAGGGCTTTTGGCATTTTTCCATTTACCAAAAGATAAATGATAGTTTCCGAGTTTTGATTCCAGTATTTCATAGTGGTCTATTCCAGATTTTTTATCTACAGTGGAAAATACTAAGAAATACTTTCCATTAAAAATATTTGGATCATTTGCGATTTCAGGAGAAAAACTTTCAGGTTTTTCTGTGTCTTCAATTTTAGAGACAGTTTCTTTTTTTTCTAATTGTCCAGAAATTGTTAAATTAGAATTATTGATAGTTAGGTTGGCTTGGTTACTATTGTCGTCGTTTAGTAGGGCAGTGCCATTTGTTAATTGAATATTTTCAGTTCCTTCTTTTAATGTTTCAAAAGATAAAGAAATAATTTCTCCATCTTTTCCAGAATATCCTCCAGCAGGAATAATACCAGAGAAAGTGACGTTTTCTGTTTCACCCAATACTGGTTTTTCTATCCAAAAATTAATTATTGAATTTCCATCTTTGATATCAATTAATCTTAAAAGATCTGTTGGAAAAGTGATTGCGCCTTCAACTGCATTTATACTTTCATTTTCTGTATTAAGAACAACTCTTATTTCAAAAATCTGCCCAACTTTTAAATTATTACTTTCTGGTGTTATATCAATTTGCGCAGCAAAAG
>JBAQNK010000023.1:0-8316 GCA_049303695.1 Minisyncoccia bacterium
TTGAAGAAGTTGTTTCTGGGACAAAAAGCAGTCTGACTGACGTGATACAGCAAGGACAAGAAAAAAGTAATTTTTTAGAGAGTCAATTTAATGAAATCACAAATACAGTCGGAGTTCTTACTAAATTAAGTGAGACAGATCCAGAATTATTAAAAAAATATTCCAAAGTTTATTTTTTAAATGAGCACTATGTACCTATTTCTTTAGCTGATATATCTACAGATTTCAGAAGTACGAAAAGCACAAATTTTCAAATTCATTCAGATGTTTTATCTCATATAGAAGATTTAATTAATGCTGGAAATACTGATAATGTTTCTGTGAGAGTTCAATCTGCTTATAGATCTTTTGCAACACAATCAAACTTGAAAGCAGCTTACAAAGTGACTTATGGAGCTGGTGCAAATAAATTTTCAGCAGATCAAGGATATTCAGAACATCAACTCGGCACAGCGCTAGATTTAACAACAATAAAGACAAATGGCGCTTTGGAAGGATTTGATAAAACACCAGAATATAAATGGCTTTTAGAAAATGCTTATAAATATGGTTTTGTTATATCTTATCCTGCTGGAAATACTTATTATAAATTTGAGCCTTGGCATTGGAGATTTGTGGGAGTTGCTTTAGCTACAAAATTACATGATAATAATATGAATTTTTATGATATGGATCAAAGAATAATAGATTCATATCTTGCAAATATTTTTGATTAAAAATGAGGAGATTAATAAAGAATTTAAAAATAAAAAGGCGAGCTATTGCGACCTTGGCGGCAATGCATTTTTATGGTAATCCATCAGCAAAATTAAAAATTGTTGGGGTTACAGGCACAAATGGAAAAACGACGACAGCTACGCTTTTGTATAAAATTGCCACAGAATTAGGTTTTAAAACAGGGCTTATTTCTACGGTTGAAAATATTATTGGAAAGGAAAAAAGACATGCGACTCATACCACTCCTGGACCAATACCTTTAAATAAGCTTCTTTCTGAAATGGTAGATAAAGGTTGTGAATATGTTTTTATGGAGGTTTCTTCTCATGCTATGGATCAAAAAAGAGTGGCAGGTGTTAATTTTGTAGGAGGAATTTTTACAAATTTAACTCATGATCATTTAGATTATCATAAGAGTTTTGAAAATTACTTTTTGGCCAAAAAGAAATTTTTCCAAATGTTGTCAAGCAGTGCTTTTGCTATTTCAAACGGAGATGACGAACACGGTAAAGCTATGATCGAAGGTATTGATGCTAAAAAGTTTTTATATGGATTTATGGGGGGAGAGGAATTCCATGGGGAAATTAAAAAATTAGATTTTTCTGGATTAGAATTAGAAATAAATGAGCCAAAATGCCTGCCCGACCTCTGGCGGGTAAAATCAAAACTTTTAGGAAAGTTCAATGCTTACAATTTACTTGAAGTTTGGAGTGCTTGTAAATTGCTTGGTTTTGATATTGATAAGGTGAATAAAATTTTAGAAAATATTGAACCACCTAAGGGACGTTTTGATCATTTTTTATCTTCTAGTGGAGTTTTAAGTATTGTTGATTATGCGCATACTCCTGATGCATTAGAAAAAATACTTTTGACAATAAAAGAAATTAAATCAAAAGAAGGTAGAGTTATTTCTGTCTTTGGTTGTGGTGGAAATCGTGATCCATTAAAACGCAGAATAATGGGAAAGATCGGTGCATCGCTTTCTGATATTGCGATTATTACATCAGACAATCCAAGAAGTGAAGATCCTGACAAAATTATTTTAGAAATGAAAGTTGATTTAACGATGAATGATTTAAAGAAAGTGAAAACTATTGCAGACAGAAGAGAAGCTATAAAAGAGGCCGTGAATCTAGCACAGAAAGGAGATATCATTTTGTGCGCTGGAAAGGGCCATGAAGAATATCAAGAAATAAATGGAGTGAGACATCATTTTAATGATATGGAGGAATTAAAGAAAGCTTTTTAATTATGCAGAATTATATAGAAAAATTTAGAGGGAAGAAAATCACAGTCATGGGATTGGGGATTTTGGGGCGGGGGCTCGGATATACTAAATTTTTAGCAGAATGCGGAGCGGATTTGATTGTGACTGATTTGAAACCTTCGACTGCGCTCAGGTCGTCGCTTGATAAGCTCCGGAACTTTAAAAACATAAAGTTTGTTTTAGGTGAGCATAGACTAGAAGATTTTAGAGCCAGAGACATGATAATTAAAGCTGCTGGTGTACCACTTGATTCTATTTACATAAAAGAAGCCAGAAAATATGGAACTAAGATTGAAATGGATGTATCGCTTTTTGCAAAATGTGCGCCTGAAGTAATGATTGTTGGAGTAACGGGGACAAGAGGGAAATCAATGACAACAGCTTTGATTTATGAAATTCTTTCTAAGAATCTTAAAGATAGAAGGGTTTATATTGGGGGAAATGTTCGTGGAGTGGCGACTTTGCCTTTGTTAAAGAAAGTTAAGAAAGGAGATGTTTTAGTTTGTGAGCTTGATTCTTGGCAGTTGCAAGGTTTCGGTGAATCAAAAATTTCTCCACATATTTCTGTATTCACGAGTTTCATGCCAGATCATATGAATTATTATAAGGACAGTATGGAAAAGTATTTTGATGATAAAGCTAATATTTTTAAATATCAAAAAAAGGATGATGTTTTAATTATTCGTCCAGGAATGAAAAAATTTATAAAGAAAGAACATACAAAAAGTAAATTAATTACAGTAAATAAAAAGAATGTAGAAAACCCACGCCATGGCGGGGCAGGTTGGAAATTTATTGTGCCAGGGGAACATCAAAGAGAAAATCTAGCTTGTGCAGTGGAAGTCGCAAGACAATTTAATATTTCGGAATCTAATATTAAGAAAGTTGTGAAAGATTTTAAAGGGGTAGAAGGTAGGCTTCAATTTTTGAAAATATATAAAGGCATAAAAATTTATAATGATAATAATGCCACAACGCCAGAGGCAACTATTGCTGGAATTGAAGCGTTAAAAGGAAAAAATAAAAATATTGTGCTTATTTGTGGTGGGGCAGATAAAAAACTTAACTTAAATAGTTTTGTAAAAGTTGTTAATAATAATTGTAAGTTTGTTTCTTTAATTCCAGGTACTGGAACGAATGTTTTGTTAAAAGAATATAAACTAAAAGTTCCAAATGAAGTTGGTAAAGATTTAAAGAAAGTTGTTAAAAATGCTTTAGTTAAAGCAAAAAAAGGCCTGCCTGCGCAGGCAGGCGACATTGTTTTATTCTCTCCAGCCTTTGCTTCTTTTGGTATGTTTAATAATGAATACGAAAGAAATGATTTGTTTATAAAAATAATTAAGGGGTTAAAATAATATGAATATTATTCAAAAAATTAAGGAATTAAATTTACCTCAGGATAAATATGTAGTTATTGGGAGTGGAATTCTAGATGTTCTTGGAATAAGAACTGCTGTTGATATTGATATTTCTGCAACAAAAGATTTGCATCAAAAGTTAAGAGAAACAGGTGAGTGGGAGGAATTTGAAAAATATGGAAAAATCTTTCTTAAAAAAGATGTGTTTGAAATTAATCCTCAGTTACATTGGGATGAATACAAAACAACAACAGAAGAAGCAATCGAGAGTGCCTTAATGGTTGAAGACATTCCTTTTATGAATTTAGATGAGTTATATGAATTTAAGAAAGCTTCAGGAAGAGAAAAGGATATAAAAGATATTGAATTAATCATAAAATATAGAGAAAATAATTTATGAAAATTTTGAAAGTAAATAAATTTATGAAGAAGGACAAAAAACATGAACAATTTTTTATTGGTGTGAATCCATTAATTACAAAAAAAAGTAAGTTACTTTTAGGTAGAAGAAAAGATGTTTTTGGAGATAATACGTGGGGGTTGCCCGGTGGGCATTTAGAATTTAATGAAACTATTGAAAAGTGTGCTGAAAGGGAATTATTAGAGGAAACAAATATGAAATGTAAAACTTTTTTTATTAATAATATTGTCAGCCAGTTTCAAAAGAATGGTAAATATTACTTACAAATTGGAGTTGAAACTAAAAATGTAAAAGGTGAGCCGAAAAATATGGAACCTCATAAATGTCATGAGTTAAAATGGTTTGATTTTAATAAATTACCAAAAAATATTTTTAAAAATCACCAAGAACAAATAAGGAATTTTTTAAAAAGTAAAAATTTAAAATAAAACATGAAAGAAATAGAAAAAAAGTATACAAAAAAGCAGACGATTGATATCTTAAAAAGATTAGTGGATTCTTTGAGTAAAGAAAAGAATTTTAAAATGCAGATAAAAGGCAAGAGAGTTTATATTCCTAAAAATCCTGAAATAGAGATAGAATATGAAAAGGATAAAAAAGAAGAAAAAGTAGAAATTGAAATTAAGTGGCAAAAATAATTATATGAAAAATAAAAAACAAATAATTTTTATACATGGTGGGGAATGTTTTGCTACAAATGCAGATTATATTTTATCTTTAAAACAATATAAGTTAGAGAAAAGAAAATTATTCAAAAGTAATAAATGGACAGAGTCTTTAGATAGAAAATTACCAAAATTTGAAGTATTATCTCCCGAGATGCCGAATAGGTGGAATTCAAAATATCCAGAATGGGAAATTTATTTTAAGAAGATCTTTCCATTTTTAAAAACGAAAGTCATTTTAGTAGGGCATTCTCTTGGAGCTATTTTTTTATTAAAATACTTATCTGAAAATAATTTTCCTAAGAAAATTAGCCAGCTTCATTTAGTTGCCCCAGCTGTTCTTGATGATGGATTGGGTTTGGAAAAACTTTCAGGTTTTAAACCTAATATTAAGAAAATAAATAAAATTGAAAAGAAGTGTGATGAAATACATCTCTATCACTCTAAAGATGATAGTGTTTGTATTTTTAAAAACTCAGAAATTATTAAGAAAAATATACCAAGTTCTAATTTTCATGTTTTTACAAATAGGGGACATTTTTCACAAACTTCTTTTCCTGAAATTTTAAAAGTTATTAAAAAAGTGAAATAATTTTGAATTAAATTTATAAAAATTAAAAAAGGATATGTCTCAATGAGGCATATCCTTTTCATTTATTTATGTAGTATCAAAATACCATTTCTACCACATTTTTTTCCTTCAAGATTTATTGATCGGTGATGACTCCACCAATCTTTATCAGCATAAGTATCAATCCCATCAGAAGTTATTTTATCTAAATCAACCCCATAACAGATAAATTGTTCCTTAATGATACCTGGTACTGATATCCCGCCGTGTTCCATTCCCCTTGGAACTGCATTGTCTCCATACTCCTTTAGCAGGTAATCAAATATTTTTTTATTTGTTTCACCATGCATAAAATGGTTTATATCATATCTGAAATTATTGTAACTAATTCCACAAAGTATGTGTATTTCATACATACTAGTGTTTTTTATTTTTTTCATAATTTCTTCAACGACACCTTCATGGTTTCTGGATGGTTTATCAGTTGTTATTTTTGTTTTATCTACAACTGATCCAAATCCGGCATGCGCAGCGATCAGCATATCATTTTCAATATCATGAAATACGATTGTAGGGCAATCTGCTGTGCAAATAAACATTCCAGAGTTTTTAGGAATAACAATACCTTCAGCTTTGCATTCCTCAAATAAATTTATGTTATTAAATTTATCTTCTTTTTTAAAGTCAGCTGGTTTGCATAACAATCCGTTAAAATCAGTTGGATCTGGCAGATAAATGTTGGTTATTCCTTTTTCTTTTAAGATAGGGAATATCTCTTGATGATTTCTAAAATCATCTTTCCAATTTTTGGGTCTACCGAATAAAAATATTTCGGCGTTTTCCGACGCGAGATGTACTTTCTTTGTTTTCATATTATTGTTATTTAATTTTCAATTTGTTATAGAATAACATATATTATGTCTTGTGTCTATAGTTTATTTATTCCGTTATGGTATTGTATTATATAGCTTATGGAACTAGATTTATCAAAAATTAAAAACGTGCATTTTATTGGGATTGGAGGGATAGGTATTTCGGCGATTGCACGGATGATGCTTCATAATGGAAAGATTGTTACAGGGCAGGATATGCAAGATGGGGAAGTTGTACAAGAGCTTCGTAAGGTTGGGGCTGAAATTGTGATTGGTCAATCCTATGAAAATATTCCCAAAGATGCTGATTTGATAGTTTATACAATAGCGATAGATAATTATGATCCAGAATTAGCTAAAAAAATAAAAGAAAGAACTGATATCCTAGTTCGTTCATATCCTCAAATGTTAGATATTTTAAGTCGTGATAAATATACAATTGCAATTTCAGGAACACACGGCAAGACCACAACGACAGCAATGATCGCTCAAATTTTACGTGACACCAAAAACGATCCGACAGTTATTGTAGGAAGCTTGCTTGTGGGGGAGAAAAGCAATTTTATCGCTGGTAAGAGTAAATATCTTGTAGTTGAAGCTTGTGAGTATAGAAGATCATTTTTAAATATAAATCCAAAAATTTTAGTAATTACAAATATCGAAGAAGATCATTTGGATTATTACAAAGACATAGAAGATATTAAAAATGCTTTTCATGAGCTTTGTATGAAAGTGCCAGCTGATGGTTTCGTAATATGCAATCCTGAAGATAAAAATATTTCTGAAGTAATAAAAAATATAAATGCAAAAGTTGTAAATTATCATGATTTTTTTGATGAGAATTTAAAATTAAAAATTCCCGGAATTCATAATAAGAAAGATGCAGCAGCAGCAATAGCTGTCTCAAATATTTTAGAAATAAATAAAGAAGAAAGCGTGAAGGCTGTATCTCAATTCGCTGGTACTTGGAGAAGATTTGAATATAAAGGGGAGACAAAAGAAGGTGTGAAAGTTTATGATGACTATGCTCACCACCCAACAGAAATTTCTTCAACATTGGAAGGTTTTCGAGAGTTGTACCCAAGAGCTGATGGATGGAACATAATGGTTGTATTCCAGCCACATCTTTTTAGTCGCACGAAGCTTTTACTTAATGATTTTGCTAAGTCTTTTAGTTTGGCTGATAGAGTGCTTTTGCTTCCTATATACTACGCTCGTGAAGAGGACGACGGGACTATATCGTCAGAAATACTCTCAAATGAGATAAATCAATTTGAAAATAAAGATCTTTCTAAAGCTTTTAGTTTTGAGGAGGCTGAAAAAGAACTTAGGTCTATTAGCTTATCTGATAAGAATATAGTTGTGACTATGGGGGCAGGGGAAGCTTTTAAGATCGGGGATTGGCTTTTAAAATTATAGATAAAACACGGCTAGTAAAATTTTTTCGGGTCCTCGGTTTGGGGCCAGACCAGCTCAAAAATTTTACTAGCCGTGTTTCGTTGTCCACAAAGGCTAAATTTAACCATATTTAAGCATTATTTGTCAATGTGTATAGTATAAAATATCCTTATTTTACAAGGTATTTTAGATTTGACATACCCTAAAATTGTTGTTTAACTATTGACTTTTGCTTCTCAAAATGCTAGTATATAGAGGTATCCTTATTTATAGGTTTAAATCCTTTAAATATAAGATATTTCCTGTTGAGGCTGAAATTGTCTCTGAAGTTGGCGGAGCTAAACCGCTCAAATATGAATAATAAAAAATTAATACGGTTTGTGGAATCCTTTATTATTTTGCCGATGTTAACAACATCAATATCTACTGGAACTCTTCCAAAGAATACTAATGTTGTTATGGCACCACAGTCTGTATTATCACAAAAACAGAATATTGAAGCCGATTGGACCTTAGCCTTTAACCAGGTTTTGGACCAAAAAGCTGAGACCAACAAGAAAAAGGCAGAAGCTATTGATGCCTTTTACAAGGAGCATAAAATGCCACTTCTAGGTATGGGTATGAAAATGGTTGAAGAAGCTGAGAAGAACGATATTGATTGGCGTCTTTTGCCTGCTATCTCTGTAATTGAGTCTACTGGAGGAAAGCATGCTTGTAAAAAAGTAACTCATAGTTTCTTTGGTTGGGGTTCTTGTAAGATTAACTTCAAATCAGACGAAGAGGCTATTGAAATAGTAGCTAAGAATTTGGGAGGTAACAATC
Organism: Minisyncoccia bacterium; assembly: GCA_049303695.1. Classification (GTDB taxonomy): domain Bacteria; phylum Patescibacteriota; class Minisyncoccia; order Phycocordibacterales; family UBA9973; genus UBA9973. The sequence goes on from JBAQNK010000023.1 coordinate 8,092, forward strand.
CTAATACTGACCAGCATTATGCAAATAAGACTACAAAAGAAATTCTTGAAAAATATAATCCTCCTTCTATAGTTCCGAACTATGCAAAAAAAGTTATGAATGTGATGAACGAAATTGGAGAGGAAGATATCTCAGTTACCACAACAAATACAATAATAGAAAAAGTATAAAAATAAAAACCCTAAATCGGGGTTTTTATTTTTATGTATGATATTATTAAATTAA
>JBAQNK010000024.1:0-6576 GCA_049303695.1 Minisyncoccia bacterium
CTACCACATACGTGTGGGACAATTCTGTAGTAGATGGTTCGCCATTTATTCCAGGAGCTACAACTACTTACACCGTAACAGGAACTGACGCTAACGGTTGTGTTAATACTGATGTTGTAACTGTTACTGTTCAACAATTGCCAAATATTACAGTAAGTAACAATGATACAATTTGTTCTGGAAGTTCTGTTAATCTTTTCGCTGGTGGTGCTCCTACTCTTGTATGGTTACCATCTACAGGGCTAAATAATCCAAACATTTTTAATCCAATTGCTACTCTAACCTCTACAACAACTTACACAGTTACAGGTACTGTGGCAGGTTGTTCTAACTCTAACACTGTGACTATTGCAGTGAATCCTGTGCCTGTTGTTAGTGTTAGTAATGACACGACAATATGTGAAGGGAGTTCATTGGTATTATATGTAGGTGGGGCAGATAATTATTTATGGAACACAACTGAAACTAGTTCCTCTATAATAATTAGTCCTTTAATTACTACGACTTATAGTGTTATAGCTACAAGTTTAAATTGTAGTGATACTGCAAATATTAATATAACAGTAAATTTGAAACCTGTTGTAAACGTTAATAGTGACACTACTATTTGTGCAGGGAATTCTGTTCAGCTTTCAGCAAATGGAACGTTAGCATTATATTTATGGAGTGACAGCCAGTCTGGCGCTTCAATTAATGTTAACCCAACAGTTACTACTACTTATACAGTGGTGGGTACTGATGCAAATACTTGTACAGCAACTTCAAGTGTTGTTGTAACGGTAAATCCTTTGCCGATTGTAAATATTTCTTCCCTTGTTTCTGATAGTGCTTGTGTCGCTAGTGGACAGTTGATTCATTTAACAGGTAGTCCTTTTGGAGGAACCTGGTCAGGATTAGGAGTGTCAGGAAATTATTTTAATCCTTACTCAGCTGGAGTTGGTACGCAAATAATTACTTATAATTATACCGACGTTAATACTTCTTGCTCGGGGAGTGATACAAAAACAATTGAAGTTTTTGATTTTCCTGTCCCTGATTCAATGATAATAACTGATTCAACTGTAGTATTTCTGTACTCATCTTCACAACTAAACTATCCGGCTAATCTAGTGATTATCCATGCGAACGAAAGTACTAAGCATTATTACTTTGCTAGCGTTCATAATAGTGGTCAATTAGCATTTTCTGGTGTTCATGTTGTTGATGGTGATCTTATGTTGATTGAACCTATTTCACCAACATTGTCGTTGTGTGTTTATGATCATGTTTATATTGGTGTTAATGAGGTTTTAAAAGACGAAGATTTAAAAATTTACCCGAATCCATTTTCTGATATTCTTAACGTTGAGATTCCAGAAGGAAATTATGAAATTGTTCTTGTTGATATGATTGGGCATTCTGTTCAAAATATGTCAGCCGAGGGAAATTTTATGATCCATAGAAATAATGTAAAAGCAGGTTTGTATATGCTTCAAATTGTTTCAAATGGTAAAGTTCTTTCAAATAGGAAGATTGTAATTAAGGATTAAAGAAAAATATAAACTTTAAATCCCCGATTTCTCGGGGATTTTTTTATTGTGTTATAATGGAAGTATAACCTTGCTAAGTTAGCGGGGGAGAGTCGTGTAATTATTAATTTAATTTATTTAAAAATATGCAAATAAATTTACAAGGAAGGAATTTAGATGTAACAGAAGCAATTCATGATTATGTAGTTAAAAGAATTACGAATTTAGGTAAATTACTTTCCGGAATAGAAGACTCTGGTGGGGAAGTTTTAGTTAATTTTAGTGTTGGAAAAACCACAAATCACCATAAATCTGGGGAAGTTTTCCGTGCTGATTGTACAGTTGTAGTTGATGGAAAAGAATTTCATTCAAGTTCTGATAAAGAAGATATGAATGAAGCAATTGACGATGCAAAAGAAAATATTTTTAGGGAGATAAGACGTTCAAAAAACAAAAAAGAAGCTTTGTTCCACAAAGGAGCTCGCAAGGTGAAAGACATATTGAAAGGTTTTACAAATTGGAAGAAATAAAATCTTTATAATTTATTTCTTTTTTTCCTTCGGGAAGGACTTTTAATATTTTAAATTCTCTATTTTCAAGTATCGCATCAGTGATGATGATTCTTTTGTTGTTTTGAAAAAAGAAAATTCTAGGCCAATTATAATAGGCACGGAATTTGTTGTAATTTTTTATAGGATCATCTTTTAAATCAATTAATCCATCTTCTTTTTTTATTTTTTTACAATAAGTGGCTTCAGATTCATTTTGGGCAATAAGTTTAATTTTTCCGTTTGTGAAGTTGGGTAAGGTTTTTACTAAAAGTTCTCCTCCAATTTTGATTAACCGTTTGCGTAAATCTGGCGCTTTTTCATTAGATAATATTTCAATTTTTTCAGAAGCCATTATAGGTCCAGAATCCATTTTAAATTCCATTTTTTGTATTGTTATGCCTGTTTCTTCATCTCCGTTTAATAACGCAGATTCTACTGGAGAAGCGCCTCTGTATTTAGGTAAAAGTGAATAATGAATATTTATAGATCCTAATTTTGGTAAACTAATTAGAGTTTCTGGTATTATTTTTCCATAAGCTACAACAATAAATAAATCATTACTTTCTTTTTTTAATTTATCAATAAAAGCTTCATCAAGTTTTTCTGGTTGTAAATATTTAATGTTATGCTTTTCAGCCCAAGTTTTAACAGGAGGGGGAGTAATTATCATTTTTCTTCCTTGGGGTTTATCTGGGGAAGTAATTATTTTAAAAGGTAAATAGCCATTTTCTTTTAAAATTTCTAGAGTTTCACTTGCTACGTCTGGCGTACCAAAAAATATAAAATTTAATTTATTGCTCATTTTATTTGAAATATGTTTCAGGATGTTCTTCTTTTAAATCCTTTGCGTGATCTATAAAAAGTGTTCCATTTAAATGATCTGTTTCATGTTGAAAGATTTGAGCGAGTAATCCAGAAGCTCCTCTCATGATTTTTTTTCCATTTTCATCATAAGCGGTGACAGTCGCCTTTTTTGATCTATAAGTTTTTCCATAAAGCCAACGGACAGAAAGACATCCCTCTGGTAGCCATTCTTTTTCTCGAGAAAGTTTTGAAATTTTTGGATTAATAAAGATTAAATCTTTTGGAACTTGTTTTTTTTCTGTGGGTAGACCTTCTCCTCGTATAAAATCTTTATCAAAAATTTTTCCTGATACGACAAAAATTCTAAGGGAATATCCTATTTGGGGGGCTGCTATTGCTACTCCATCATTTTGGCTTTTTAAAGAAGCAGACATTTCTTTTATAATTTTCTGTATTTTAGGAGTTTGGATTTCCTTTACAAGAATTTCTTTTGCATTCTGGCGAAGCACCTTATCTTCTTTTTGAACAATTTTTTTCATTGCTTTTTATTACATTTCTTTTAGATATTCTAAAAGCTTACTTAATTTTACTGTATCTTGGGATCTATTTGACATATTTCTCACAATTACAGTTCCGTCTATTGCTTCTTTTTGCCCGAAAATAAGAGCATATGGGATAGCTAGTTTTTCAGCGATTGCTAGTTGTGCCCCTAAGCTATCTTTAGAAAGTGATTGAGCGATAGGGATATGCGCTTTTCTTAATATTTCGATTACATTTAAACTTTTAAGTTTTGCTTCAGTTCCAAGTTGAATGAAGTAAATTTTTGGTTTTTTCATTATACGAGGAGAAAGTTTTTTGTACCAAGGAGCTGAGATTACACGGTCTACTCCTATTGAGAAACCTACGGCTGGAACATCTTTTTTACTACCAAGTTGACGAGCAAGATAATCGTATCGTCCACCACCTGCAATTGTTAATGGAGTTCCGTCTTCTCCGCCATTTTCTTCTATAACCTCAAAGACAGTTCTAGTGTAATAGGAAAGGCCACGAACTAAGTTTTTATTTATATTGTAATTTATACCCATTTCTTCTAAATATTCCAAAACTTCCTTAAAATGTTTCTTGCAAGAAGGGCATAAAAAACTTACGGAATCTGGTGCATTTTCGTTTATTTCTTTCGTTTTTGGGTCTTTAGAATCTAAAATCCTAAGAGGATTTGTTTTTAAACGTTCACGGTCTACTGACGGTAAACTATTGATATGTTTTCTATAATAGCTAGTAAGTTCTTTTATATACGCGCCTCTGCACTCTTTGTCTCCAATTGAGTTTACATCAATAGAAAGATTTTCTGCTCCAGCATCTTCTAAAATACTTAAACCCGCTTTTATAACAAGCGCATCCATTATGCTTTTTTCACTTCCTAATGAATCCAAATCAAATTGATAAAATTGTCTGTAACGTCCACGTTGTGGATTGTCGTGTCGGAAGTTTGGTCCATATTTATAAAACATTACTGGTTGAGGTGTGTTTTGCAGTCCATGTTCAATATAAGCACGCATAGTAGGGGAAGTGTGTTCTGGTCTTAATGCTAAATGATCTCCACCTTTAGTTTTAAGTGTGTACATCTCTTTATCTATAATATCAGTTCCTTCTCCTATTCCAGAAGTAAAAATTTCTTCATGCTCTAATATTGGAGTTTCTATTGGCCTGAAACCATAGTAAACAGCTACTTCCTGTGCTTTTTCAAAAAAACCTTGGAAATTATAATATTCCTCATTCATTATATCCCTCATTCCTTTTGGAGTGGAAAGATTTTTTGCTTTATTTTTTGCATTATCTCCACTTGTTTTTGCTTTTATTTTATTCATATTTAATTTTTTCTCTTAGCTTTTGAAGAGCGAAATTATCTATTAATTAGTTTGAGTAAAACTACCTGGTAAAATGCTTATTTTATTTATTGGCAATAATCTTAAAAATGCTTTTCCTACTAGAAGTTTTCTAGGTACGGCTCCCCAGTATCTTGAATCTGAACTTGCTCCTCTGTTGTCACCCATTACAAAAAATTCATCATCTTTTAATTCAAAATGTATATCACTGTTTGAATTGTTTTTTACATAAGATTGATCAAGTTTGAAACCTTCAGGGTGTTCTTTGTTGATTATTGTCACTTCGTTTCCTTTTATGTCAACTGTTTCATTTGGTAGACCGATTATTCTTTTTATAAAGAATTTTTTTGTGTCTTTAGGATATTTAAATATAACTACATCGTTTCTTTCTGGATTTTTTAATTTATAAGAGACTTCATCTACTATTAGATATTGCCTATTTTCAAAAGTAGGGAACATGGAAGAACCAGATACAATAAATGGTTGTGCTATAAATATTCGTATTGGGATGACTATAAGTATTGCTATGATTGCAAATCGTGCCAATTCCCAAAAGGTTTGCCAGCTCGATTCTTTTTTTTCTGTTTTTTGAAATTCTTCTTTAGGTTCAGTTATTTTGACTTCCATAAATATTTTTTTGTTATTTTTAAGTAAATCTAATTATCTCTAATATGATTTATCATTACATTCTATCACAAAAAACTCTTGACACAACTTATAAAACCATTTTCTAATTAAATTTTAGTAAAAAATTCTTTTCGAAATGTTATCATTTAGTTATGAAATTAATTGTTGGTCTAGGGAATCCAGGAAAAGAATATGAAAAGACGAGACATAATACTGGTTTTATTATGCTGGATTTTATTTTAGGTAATAAAATTGAATGGAGAGAGAGTTCTGGAACAAAATTACTCTTTTATAAAGATTCTATTGAAGGTAAACCAACAGAGTATATAAAACCTACAACCTTCATGAATAATTCTGGAGTTGCTGTGACGCATGTTAAAGATAAGCATAAATTAAATTTAAAAGATATTGTAATTATTTACGATGATGTTGATTTGCCAATTGGGAAGATCAAAATATCTTTTGATAGATCGTCGGGTGGGCATAATGGTTTAGAATCAATAATTAAAAAATTAAAATCTAGAGAATTTGTACGAATAAGAATTGGAATATCTCCAGAAACTCCATCTGGAAAATTACGAAAACCAAAAGGGGAGAAGGCTGTGCTTAATTTTCTACTTGGCGAGTTTAAAAAAGATGAATTAAATGAACTTAAAAAATTATCTAAAAAAGTAGCCGAAGCTCTTGATGTGATATTTACTGAAGGCAAAGAGAAAGCAATGAGTTTATATAATTAATCTATATTTCTTTTGCTGCTTCTATTATTAAGCTTTTTTCACCGTTTCGCAGAGAAACTTTTCCTGAAAGTGCAATACATTTTTCTGGAATAAATACATCAGCTGATGTGGTAAAAAGTTTTGGGAACACTACAGCTTCAATTGAATCAGTTAAATCTGCGATCCTTAGAAATGCCATGCGTTCGTTATTTTTTGTAACGACTTGCCTTACGCTCTCAATAATACCTGCAATAGTCACTGGCATTCCATTTCCTAATTCTTCTTTTATTTTTTTTATATTTATATCTCTTTTTTCTAATTTTTCACGGATGCGATCAAGAGGATGTCCTGAAATATAAAGTCCGAGCAATTCTTTTTCCCAGAGTAATTTTTCTTGTTTAGTTTCTTCTTTTTGATTTTCTAAAGATAATTTTGCTTTTATTCCACCGATAGATCCAAAAAGTGAATCTTGATTTGATGTTGT
>JBAQNK010000025.1:0-5422 GCA_049303695.1 Minisyncoccia bacterium
CACAGGGCACGCTGTTTCTTGTGCTAAAGGAGATTGTGAAGAGGCAGAAGATATCGTAGTTCTTTCTGGTGATCAGCCTTTTATTAAAGCAGAAACTATAAAAAACTTGATAGAAAAACATTTAGAATCTGACGCAAAAATAACTTTTACCACAACAATACTTCCCGACTTTTTAGAATGGAGAAAAGGCTTTATGGGCTTCGGAAGAATTTTAAGAAAAAACAGCGAAGTTACTGGCATTCGCGAATATAAAGACGCAAGTGAAGAAGAAAAAAATATAAAAGAAGTAAATGCTGGATGTTACATTTTTAATGCAAAATGGCTTTGGAAAAATCTGGAAAAAATAAAAAACGAGAATGCTCAAAATGAATATTATTTAACAGATCTTTTCCAGATTGCTAGAGAAGATAATGAAAAAATAGGAACAATAAACATAGAACCACATGAAGCTCTAGGCGCAAATACAAAAGAAGAACTCGAAATATTAGAGAACTTCCCTATCCAAAAGTAAATTTTGCTAAAATTTTATCTTCGGAATATAATTAAAACCTTAATAGTTTAATTTCCCGCCACGTGCGAGAAGAATTTTAAAAATATGCAAAATCCATTTCAAAATGCGATGTCACAGTTAGACAAAGTCGCAAAAATTAAAAATTTCAGTGAAGAATTTATAGCTCGTTTACGCCAACCAGACCGTGATATAAGAATTTCTATTCCTATAAAAATGGACAATGGCATAACTAAAATATTCGAAGGTTATAGAGTTGAATACAACAACGCTCTAGGACCTTACAAAGGCGGAATCAGATATCATCAAGAGACAGAAATAAATGAAGTTAAAGCTCTCGCATTTTGGATGGCTCTCAAATGTGCTGTCGCTGGCATACCAATGGGCGGAGGAAAAGGCGGAATCACAGTTAATCCAAAAGAATTATCTAAAGGAGAACTTGAAAGACTTTCACGCGGATGGGTTCAAAAACTTTCAGACATTTTAGGACCAAAAAAAGATGTCCCAGCCCCAGACGTAAATACTACTCCAGAAATAATGGCTTGGATGAATGATGAATATCAAAAAATCACAGGAGATACAACTGGAGCAATGATCACAGGAAAGCCTCTTGATAAAGGTGGTTCAGAAGGCCGTGGCACAGCTACAGCTCAAGGTGGATTCTTTGTTTTTGAAGCCCTTAAAAAAGAATTAAATTTTCCTGAAAAATGTAATGTTGCAATTCAAGGTTTCGGAAATGCAGGAAGTTACGCGGCTCTTATTTGGAGTAAAGCTGGACACAATGTCATAGCTATCTCAGACTCAAAAGGTGGAATTTATAATGCGAACGGTCTTGATGTAGAAAAATTAATGGAATACAAGAAAACTACTGGTTCCCTTTCAGGTTTTCCAGAATCTAAAGATATAACAAATGCGGAACTTTTAGAAACAGAATGTGACCTTCTAATCCCTGCTGCATTCGAAAATCAGATAACTAGTGCAAATGCTGACAAAGTCAAAGCTAAAGCGATTTTAGAGCTTGCTAATGGCCCTATAGCACCTGAAGCAGATGAAATATTATTCGCAAAAAATATTCCAATAGTGCCAGATATTTTGGCAAATTCTGGAGGTGTGACAGTATCATATTTTGAATGGGACCAAAATCTTAAAGGTGAACATTGGAGTGAAAAAGAAGTGTTTGATAAGCTTCAACCAATGCTTGATGATTCTGCTAAAAAAATATTAGCAAAAGCAAAAGAATCAAATACAGACCTCCGCCGTGGCGCATTCATTCTAGCTCTTGAAAGAATTCAAGAAAAGATATAAATTAAAATTTAGGTAAAAATAATTTTTACCTAAATGCGCGGTTAGCTCAGTTGGTAGAGCGACCCCTTGACGTGGGGTAGGTCACAGGTTCGAATCCTGTATCGCGCACATGAAAATTTTAAGCATTGAAACAAGCTGTGACGAAACAGGTGTAAGTATATTAGAAGCAAAAGGTGGAATAAAAAATCCGTCTTTTGAAATTCTAGCAGAAAGCTTAAATTCTCAAATAAAAATCCACGCACCATTTGGTGGTGTATTCCCTATGCTTGCTAAAAGAGAACACTTAAAAAATTTGCCAATACTTTTAGAAAGAACACTCAAGAACGCTAAATTAAATGAAAAAGAAATTCCCGTAGATATAATAGCTGTAACTTCAGGCCCTGGCCTTGAACCTGCACTTTGGACAGGTATAGTTTTCGCAAAAGAACTTGCTAAAAAATGGAATGTTCCTCTTGTTTCAGTAAATCATATGGAAGGACATATGCTTTCTGTTTTTGGAAAACAAAAAGAAAAATTTGTAATTCCTAAAATTAAATTCCCTATTCTTTCTCTTTTAGTATCTGGCGGACATACAGAATTAGTGATAGCAAATGACTGGATGAAATATAAAGTTATCGGGGAAACCCTAGACGATGCAGCTGGAGAAGCTTTTGATAAGGTTGCAAGAATGCTAGAACTTCCCTATCCAGGCGGACCAGAAATTTCTAAGCTTGCAGAACAGGAAAGAAAAACTTTGCATTTGAGAAGCCTTGGTAGGAGCGACGGCGACGGACAGAGAAAATTTTCAGCAGAAAATTTTTGTGCTGAGCAAATACAAAGTTTTTCTTTTTCTCTCCCTCGCCCAATGCTTCACAGTAAAAATTTTGATTTCTCTTTTTCAGGATTAAAAACAGCCGTACTTTATTTAATTCGCGATCTTAAAAAAGAAAATCCTAATATTTTACAAGACAATAAAACAAAAAAAATGATAGCTTTAGAATTTGAAAATGCAGTAGTTGAAACTTTAATTCACAAAACAAAAAAAGCGATTGAGAAATACGATATAAAAACATTAATAGTGGCTGGAGGAGTGTCTTCTAATAAACATCTTAAAAATGAAATGAAAAAGATGACAAGTAAAAAAATAAATTTATTATTCCCAGACAAAAAGCTAGCAACTGACAATTCGGTAATGATAGGAATCGTGGGATATTTGCAATTCTTAAAAAAGAAAGGAAAGGTTGGCAAAGCGTCAAAAATAAAGGCAGAAGGTGGATTAAGGCTATAAAAAATGCTATTATTTTGAAATGGACGAGAAACTTTTAAAACCATACGACCCTCAAACAACAGAAGAAAGAATTTACAAACTTTGGGAAGAAAGTGGTTTTTTTAATCCTGATAATTTACCAGAAGAAAGAAAAGAACCTTTCACTATTATCATGCCTCCGCCAAATGTAACAGGAGTCTTGCACATGGGTCATGCTTTAATGATTACCCTTGAAGATATAATGATCCGTTATAAACGAATGCAAGGATTCAAAACTCTCTGGCTCCCAGGAACAGATCATGCAGCCATAGCGACACAATCAAAAGTTGAAGGAGAAATAAAAAAGAAAGAAGGAAAATCTCGCCATGATTTAGGCAGAGAAGAAATGCTAAAAAGAATAAATGAATATGCAAAACAAAGCCACGACACAATAGTTTCCCAAATAAAAGTAATGGGCGCGTCTTGTGATTGGTCCCGAGAAGCTTTTACTTTAGACGAAAAAAGAAATCTTGCGGTTAATACAGTTTTTAAAAAAATGTATACTGACGGATTAATTTATCGCGGAAACAGAATTGTTAATTGGGATCCGAAAGGACAAACAACTATTTCTGATGATGAAATTGTTTACGAAGAAAGAAAAGCAAAATTTTATACTTTTAAATATTCAAAAGACTTCCCTATTTCTATTTCAACAAGCCGTCCTGAAACAAAAGTTGGTGATGTGGCTGTGGCTGTTCACCCTGAAGATGCTCGCTACAAAGAATATGTTGGTAAAACATATAAAGTAGAAGATTTTTGCGGAGTAAAATTAGAAATAAAAATAATTGCTGATAAAGAAGTTGACCCTACTTTTGGCACAGGAGCACTTGGAGTAACTCCAGCGCATTCTATGGTTGACTGGGAAATGGCTGATAGACATGATTTGCCTCGTCCACAAGTGATAAATGAATACGCCAAAATGATTGTCGGTGATGAACGTATTTTAAATAAAAAAACCACTGAAGCTAGAGAAATAATAATCGAATGGTTAAAATCTAATAATTTATTAGAAAAAGAAGAAGAAATAAATCAAAATATTTCCACAGCTGAACGCACTGGCGGAATAGTTGAGCCACTTCCAAAATTACAATGGTTTATAAATGTTAATAAGCCTATAAAGGAACGTGGAAATAAAACTCTTAAAGACTTAATGCGCGAACCTTTTGAAAAAGAAGAAATTCAAATAATTCCTGACTATTTCTCTAAAACTTATTTTCATTGGATAGAAAATTTGCGTGATTGGTGTATTTCTCGTCAGATTTGGTATGGGCATAGAATTCCTGTTTGGTATAAAGGAGAAGAAATTTATTGTGGAATAGAAGCACCGAAAGAAGAAGGATGGGTTCAAGATTCTGACACTTTAGATACTTGGTTTTCTTCCGGACTTTGGACATTTTCTACTCTTGGTTGGCCAGAAAAAACTAAAGATTTAGAAACATACCACCCGACAGATGTCTTGGAAACTGGATATGAAATACTTTTCTTTTGGATAGCAAGAATGGTTTTAATGACAGAATATGCAATTGGAGAAATTCCATTTAAAAAAGTTTTTCTTCATGGAACTGTTCGTGACAGTAAAGGACGAAAAATGTCTAAATCACTTGGTAATGGAATAGATCCACTTGATATCGCTCAAAAATTTGGTGCTGACGCAGGACGCATGGCACTCATTGTCGGAACTGCTCCAGGAACAGATAGTAGAATTGATGAAAATAAAATAAAAGGTTATAAAAATTTTGCAAATAAAATTTGGAATATAACCAGATTTATTTTAGAAAATACAAAAGATACTGAACTCGTTGAGGAAAAATTCGAAAAATATACCGAGAAAGACAGAAAATTCGGAGAAGAAAGACATGAAATAATAATAGATATAACAAAAGACATGGAAGAATACAGATTCCATTTAGCTTCTGAAAAAATTTATCAATATACTTGGCACACTTTAGCTGACGTTATTCTTGAAGATAGTAAGAAAATATTTGAAAATGGAAAAACAGAAGAAATAATATCAAGAAAACAATTTCTATTACATACCTTAGATAAGATTCTAAAAATTCTGCATCCTTTTATGCCTTTCGTAACTGAAGAAATTTGGTCTATGATACCAACCGAAAATAAAAAATTATTAATAGTTGAAAAGTGGCCTATTTCAACAAAAAATGATTAATGATCCAAAAATTTTAGCATTAGCTCTCCTTGGTGGAATTGTCCCTTCCCTTTTTTGGTTGTGGTTTTGGCTAAAAGAAAATAAAGAAAGACCAGAGCCAAAAGGTTTGCTAACTATATGTTTTATTATTGGTATGATTTCAGTTATTTTTGTC
>JBAQNK010000026.1:0-3347 GCA_049303695.1 Minisyncoccia bacterium
AAAAAGAAAAATCATCCACAACGACAGGCGCTGACAAATTGGTTTCTGCCATTTTTATAATACGTGAAGTCAAATTACCTATTCCGTTTGCTAGGCCTGAATTATAAGCTTCTTTGAATCTTTCTATAGTAAAAGGGCTGTCTTCAAAACTGCTAACTTCGCGCAGTAAAAAATAACGAAGTGCGTCTATGCCATATTCTGCCACTATTTCTTTGGGATCTACGACATTTCCAAGAGTCTTGGACATTTTTATTCCGCCGTCACCAGTGATGAAACCATTAATAATTATTTGATGAGAATTTGGCAAATCTGCCGCCATAAGCATCGCTTGCCACATTGCAGACTGGAAACGAAGATTATCTTTACCGCAATACTGCGTAGGTGTTCCATTTTCCCAATATTTTTCAAAATTTTCTAAATCATCTGGCCAGCCAAGAGTTGAAATATAATTCGTCAAAGCATCAAACCAAACGTACATAACATGATCCTCATCCCCCGATACTTCTATCCCCCAAGGCATTTTTGATTTAAGACGTGAAATAGAAAAATCTTGCAATCCTCTTTCAACAAAAGCTTTGATTTCATTGAAACGAAAATCTGGTATGACAAAGTCTGGATTATCTTTATAAAAATTTAATAATTTGTCTCCGAATGCGCTGTATTTGAAAAAATAATTTTCCTCTTCAATAATTTCAAGTGGACGGCCTGGATGATCAGGACATTCGCAATTTACAAGTTCAGAATCAGACTTTTCTGATTCGCAACCAACGCAATATTTCGCTTGATAATTTTTTTTGTAAATAAAACCGTTTTGATCGCATCTTTTCCAAAATTCCTGCGCTGCTTTTATATGATGTTCATCAGTCGTGCGAACATAATGAATATCCGGCATCATTCCGAAAATTTTAACGGAATCTTTAAATTTCAAAAAAATCTTATCAACAAATTCTTGAGGACTTAATTCCTCTTGTTCAGCTTTTTCATATATTTTCATTCCGTGCTCATCTGTCCCAGTATTAAAAAATACATCAAACCCCATCAAGGTTTTGTAACGAGCAATAACATCCGCTCGAATAAACTCAAGCGCATGACCCATATGAAGTTCCGCATTTACATACGGAAGAGTAGTGGTGATATAAAAGCTATTTTGTTTCATTGCTCGTTCTTGTAAAAATTTTATTTTTTTCAACATCATTTAATAATTCCATAAGCAAAACAGCTCCTGGAATTGCTAAAATCAAACCCCAAAATCCAGCTAACTTTAAACCAACTAACACAGCAAGAATTATTACCAAAGGAGAAAGCCCTGTTGCTCTTTTTATTATAAGAGGAGAAAAAAGATAAACTTCAAATTGATGGATAATAAAATAAGCTCCACCTACCATCAAAGCACTTGAAAATCCTCCTGAAAGATATGAAAAAGCAATGGCTGGAATAACTGCAATCAAAATTCCATAAGGAATTAATTCCATAATACCTGCAATAATAGACAAAAGAAGAGCATATTGAATTCCGAGTAGAGACAACACTAAATAAGTTAAAATCATAATCAAAACTCCTAAAAGGAGCTGCCCTTTCATCCAAAGAGCAATTTTTCTGCGAACTCTCTGCCAAAGATCAATAACATAATCTTCTTGTTTTATAGGCAAAACTATTCGTAAAAAATTCTCTATTCCTTTTTCTTGAATTGAAAAATAAAAAGAAATAATAACAATCAAAAATGCATTAAAAATACCATCAAAAGCAACAGACATGGTTGTGAAAAATCCTCCAGAAAGATTCTGGATGAATGCTTTTGAAACTGCCATTAAAGAAGAAACTGAAAGTCCTTGAGACAAATTTCCTACAATATCTTTTGCTCCAGAAAATGCTTCATTTTGGAAATAATTTAAGAAATCAATACCAGGAGCATACGAAGAAATAAATACAGTAAAATTATAAATTTCTGTTATCAATAACGGAGCAAAAAGATAAAACAAACCAGCCAAAAATGAAATACCGAACACATATAAAATCACTACTCCCAAAACTCTTCCCACTCTTATTTTTCTGAAATAAGGAATAGCAGATTCAACAAAAGAGGCAACGACGATAGCAGTCAAAATAACCAAAACTAAATCTCGCAACTTCCAAGCTAAAAACAAACCGAGTGCAATCAAAAATACTCGTAATATGGTGCCAGTAGATATTGAAATTGAATTATTATTATTTTCCTTAGGCATGAAAGTATAATAACACAAAAATGCACAGTTCTACAATTTTAATATTTTTGTAAATTTAGTTTTATCCTTGAAAGGACCTATGAGAGCGAGGTTGAGTTTTTTGTCTGAAAATATGATATTCGCAAGATTTTTTATATCTTTTGCTGTTATTTTTCTTACTTCATTTGCTTTTTCTTCTGCTTCTTTTATTTCACGCTTCAAAAGTTCTTGTCCTCCGTAAAAATTTGCAATATCATCGCTTGATTCAAGAGAAAGCTTCATATTCCCTATTAAACATTCCTTAACTTTGTTTAATTCTTCTTCGCTCACTAATTCTTTTTTTAATTTCTCACATTCAAGAAGGACGGCATTGATAACTTCTTCAACTCTTTTATTGTCTACTCCAGCAGAAACTTGAAAAAATCCGTGGTCAGTATAAGCATCATTGTATGCGCGAACATAATATCCGACACCCATTTCTTCACGAAGTTTTTGGAAAAGCCTTGAACTCATTCCTCCGCCGAGCACTCCACCGAGCACAGCAAGCGTTGTATTTTTTTTATCAAACAAACTGTAAGTTCTAAAACCCAAAACAAAATGTGTTTGATCTGTCTTTTTGAACTTCAATAATACTTCTGGTTTATTTTGTTTTTCTTTTACTTTAACTTTTGGAGATTTTTTACCGCGAGAAACCTCACCGAAAACTTTTTTCACTTCATTTAAAACTTCTTTTTCTGTTACCTTTCCTGCAACGACTATCACAGTAGCTTCTGGAAGATAATGCATTTTTTTATAATTAACAAAATCATCACGCTTCATGTTTAAAATATTTTTCTTATCTCCTGCTATATTCCAACCTGCTGGCTGGTCACCATACAAAAGTTCCATCATCAAATCTTGCACATGACGATTTGGGAGATCTTCATACATATTTATTTCTTCAATAATCACTCCTTTTTCTTTCTGCATTTCAGCTTCTGGAAATGTGGAATTCAAATAAATATCGGAAACAATATCAAAAATCTGCTTGAAATGCTTTGCATCTGATTTCGCATAGTAACCTGTGTATTCTTGGGCTGTAAAAGCGTTATATTGGCTTCCTATTGCATCTAATTCCTTAGAAATATCAATTGCCTTAGGTCTTTT
>JBAQNK010000027.1:0-5374 GCA_049303695.1 Minisyncoccia bacterium
TATCTTAACAGATTTTTCCTAAAATTCAAAATTTATTTTTGATCTAAATTTTCTACAATACTAGTCGTATCATAGCCTAATTCTTTTGCTCTTTTTACTGATTTTTTTAAAAAATAAATCCAATGATCATAATCCTTGTTATGGTTTATTGAAAACCAACAAGATAAAATTTCTTCTGCATTAACCCAATCTAATATAAACTTTTCATGTTCTTCCAATCTAGTATCAATTAAATTTTTGCTTTTTAGTATCATAAAAAAACAAGTCGCCTCTGCTACTCGATCTACATTTTTTGAATTATTATGAAAGTGACATATTACTTTATCAATTTTTTCAATATGTAAAAAATCGTTTAACCCACTTTCTTCAATAACTTCTCGCAATGTTCCCTCTTTTTCATCCTCTCCAGGATTAAAACCTCCTCCGAATAATCTAACCATCCTTTTATTGTCTATATCTCTTCCCACAGCATATAATTGAGTTTCAGGATCAAAAATAATACCACATCCGCCATCTCTTCTTTCTTCGTTTTCTCTTTTTATACCAAATTCTAAAATTTCTTTTTCATTACTCATTAATAAAGTATATCACTGATTTTTAAATATTTAAATTTACTTACTAAAAAAGCCACACGTTATATTGGTGGCTTTTATTATATCAAAAACTAAAGATCTTCAAGAGCTTCTTTAATTTTTTTATGTTTTTCGTAAGGAACATTAAGATCCTTTAAGTTTATTAAATACAATCCAAAAATAGGAGAAAATTTCATAATATTTTGAATTTCACTCGCCATTTCAGGATAAGCTTCTTTAAAAATCATAATTTTCCCATCTTTTTTAACTAAATATTTGTCTACTCCAGTTTTTGTAGTACTTTTAAAGTCATCTGGAATAGCAACCATAGAATAGTTATTTCTAAGAGAATTAATTTCCTCAGATAAAGCTTTTTTTGTAGCAAATTTTTTATA
This sequence comes from Minisyncoccia bacterium, assembly GCA_049303695.1. Classification (GTDB taxonomy): domain Bacteria; phylum Patescibacteriota; class Minisyncoccia; order Phycocordibacterales; family UBA9973; genus UBA9973. The sequence continues at coordinate 968 of JBAQNK010000027.1, forward strand.
TTCACTTTTTTTAAAGCATGTTGGAAAAAATCCATCCCCTAAAAATTCGTAGATTTTCTCTTCTAAATCTGAATCTTTCCAAATCAGTAATTGTTCTTTAGTAATATTTTTGTTTTTCAATAAAAATGAAATAATTCTTTTTGAGAACATGTATTCTAAAAATCTACTAGCAGGATTATAATACAACCCCGCAAACATCATAGCTCTGATTTTCAAAAATATTCCCCAAAGAAATCCATCTTCAATTACAACATCATTACCAATTACTTTTACTGATTTATAAACATCACAAAAATTCGGATACTGATTTACAAGCTTTCTGATTTTCTCAAAATTTTTACTTGCGTATAAAATTTCAGTATTACCAAAATTCTTCAGACCTACAAAATTCCAAACATCTCTAGAGACATAAGATATTTTGTCCGCAATATCAAGAATTTTGCCATATAAACCTTTCCCCAAGACCATAGCTGCTAAATCTTCTTGTTTTACCTTATATCTTTTAGCTAAATATTCCCAACCTAATTTTTTAAACAATTCCTTGTAATTAGTTTCTTCATCAAACATCTTCAAATTTACAAGCTTTGTCGTATCACCCCCTGCCGGAGTTAGTGCATCATGAGAAACTCCACCGATACTTAGTAAATTTCCATCTAATTTAGCTTTAGAATTATTTAATTCAATCAATCTAAGGAAAACTGCCACATCTAAAGAATGCAGTCCTCTGGTATGCCGAAAAGTTAACGCTGTTTCAGTTAAGTCCACTTCCCTATGAATCGGATCCATTAAAAATCCAAGTTGTCGAATTCCATTAAGACGGGAAAGTTCAAAAAAACGAATTGTATCATTAATAATTCCTTCGTCCAAAATAATGTACCCAAATTTTGTATACGGCATTTGAGGAAGAATTGCATAAGGTTCTTTGTTTTTTATGCAATCATTTGTAGCGATATAATTTTGAACTTTTCTTGGTAATTTTTTAAAAAAACCTAAATTTAAATATTTTTGTTCATATCGTCTTTGTATTTCATGTAAAAATACAAAAACCAAAGGCAACTCTTTTAAATTTAATTCTTTTAAAACCAAGTCCTTGTTTTTAGTTAAAAATAACTGAGCAGAACGATTAACGCTTTTTTGTGATATTTGTTCTGGCAAGAAACAAATATCTCCGTTAGTAAACGGTAAATTTTTATTTCTTGTCATTTTATTAAAGTTTTGTGGTTATTAAAAAAGACTTATATAAATCCCCTTTAATTACCACAAAACCTACTATGTCAAAAAACTATTACCCTTATATAATAAGTATAATTTTAAAATTTGTCAATATGACAATATTTAGGTAACCACTTACTGTTGCCTCTCGTATTTAGCCATAATTTCAGCTTCAACTTCTTCTCGGTCACGCCCATATTTCAAATATGAAAGTTCTTTCAAGCTATCCACAAGTTCCGGCATTCCTTCTTCTGGAGAAAGAGTAATTAAATTAAATGGTTTAGTCGGTTGACCTTTTACAAGCATACTTACGTAAGCATTATAATTATCAAGTTTCATAATATCAGCGGCTTTAAACGTCGGCTGAAATCTTTTTTCTAAGAATTCTGCGTCCTCAGAACTTACTCGGAATACTGCCATAGAACCTACGTTTCCAAAAACAGCATTTTTAATATTATCTTCCAACTGAGAAATATATTGATGAGCGATGTTTAATGACAAGCGATATTTTCTAGCTTCGGAAAGAATTGATGCGATAGAATCGGTTGTAACATTTTGAAATTCATCTATGTATAAATAAAAATCATTCATTGGTTTACCAAACATATCCACGCGTGAAAGAGCTGCCATTTGAATTTTACCAACAAGAACAAGACCAATAAGATTTGCATTTATATCTCCGAGCCTTCCTTTTGAAAGATTCACAAGCAATATCTTTTTCTCATCCATTATTTTTCTAAAATTAAAAACTGATTTTTCTTGAAGAACGACTGGGCGCATTATGTCGTTTGAAATAAAGTTATCAAATTTAGAAGTAATGTAAGGCACAAAATTTGCCAAGCTTTGCTCCCCTGTCGTCTGTTCTGCTCCAATCCAAAATTGCTTAATAATTGGATTTTTACATTTTGCTAATTTCATATCTCGAAATTCTTTATCAGCAAGCACACGAGAAATTTCAAGCAAAGTACAACCAGATTCTGGATCTTCCATTATAAGAAAAGCACTGTTTTTAAAATACTGTTCAAACATCGGACCTCCAGATGTTTTCATATCAAATAACTTATTAAAAATACCCATCAATTCATTCACTACAAAAGTCTTTTGCTCTGGATATTTTGGATCAAACTCAAGCATATTTAACCCCATAGGACGCGCAGTATAAGCTGGATCAAAATATATAACATCATCAATACGCTCTTTTGGGATACGAGACAGTATTGTTTGAATATCAGTGCCGTGCGGGTCAATATAACAACAACCATCACCATTTCTAATATCTTGGGTAATCATATTTAACATAATATTTGTCTTACCTGTTCCTGTCTGACCTATCACATACATATGGCGGACGCGATCTTCACGCGCCATGCGAATTTCTGTATCTTTTCCCCTATAGCTATTTACTCCCAATAAAATTCCTTCTTTGCTCATCTCCATAGGAGCAGGAGCGATACCAGCTTTTGCTTCTTTAAGTTGAGGTTGACTAGAAATACCAACTGGAAAATGAAAAACAGAAGAAAGCTCTTTTAAATTCATCGGCAAAGTTTTGTCGTTAGAAAAAGTTCTATATGAGAAATCGTGAAAAAGTTGTTTCAAATCACTACCAGTGACTTCTTTAAAAATTATTGAATTGCTTGCTGCTTCAGAAAATTGATTAAAAGAAGATTCTATTTCTTTAAGAATGGCTTCCGCGCGATCTTTTGTTTCTCCAGAAGCAATAACACGAATGTTCGCTTTCATTATTGTGCTTTTTACTTTATTACCGATTTTTTCTAAAGCACCCTCATCAACAGCTCTTCTGCCTTCCATGCTTTTTTCTTTTGTTTCATCTTTTTTCTTAAAACCAAAAATAAGTTCTTTGGAAACTTTTAGGAAAGCTTTATTTAATTTATAAAAATTATCTGCTGCGTTCTTGACTGACATTCCATTTTTAACATCATCCATTATCATATGAAATTCATTTATGAATTTATTACCAGCTGGAGCAACAACTATTTGAATCGCTGCACCTTCCCCACTGGTATTTAACTTAGAAAAGACATTGAGAATCGTATTCATAGGATCATGATCTATATTTTCGTAGGTTTTGATAGGTAAGACTGGACGCTCAGAAAAAACTCCGTATGCTCCGACAGACCCACCTTTTTCATTAAAAATATTAAAATCATCTAAAACTTCATGAATTTTTGCATCATGATAAAAAGCTAAAACTTGTTTTTCAAAAAGTGAAATATATTTGTTTGGAACAGCAACATAAATAACAACTTGATCACTCTGATTTCCAAGAGCTATTTCTAATGTAAAATAATTTTCTTTTTCATTATTGTTCCCTTCTGATATAGATTGCATACCAGCATAAAACTGTTCCATTGCTCCTATAAAATCTTTAAAGCCTTTTTGTTTATCAGCTTCATCAGAAGGAGGAGGAAGAGTAATTTCAAAAAGAGTCATATTTAAAGATTTATAAAGTGGAGTTCCTTCTTTAAATCCAGACACAGCCTGACCAGTTTTTATGTATTGAATTAAAAGCCTATGAAAATCATCATCAATGTGCGGATTATTCATTGCTTCCACGACAGAAAGAGCATTTTTTATACCTTTGGTTATTACTATCCCTAAAAGTTCTTCCATTATCGTATCGTGTGTTTCTGGTTTAAGTTTTAAAACAATAGCTTCAGTTTCTTTTTTGTTTAAAATGTTTTGTTTTTGAACAGTTTTATTTATAGGAATTTCCTTATATTCCATAATTACATCTTTTACTGCATCATCTGCCGTATGTTCAAAATGACCTGTATCTATAAGTTCTTGCTCTCGTTTAGCTACATGAGCACGTAAATAATCAAGCTCCTCTTTAGGAGTCTTAAATTTCGGCATTTCTTTAAAATATGATCCTTCCATTGTTTTAATTATACAACAAACACTTCATTTTTAAGACATTTTTAACCCTTGACTTTTTAGATAAAGTTTGATATACTACTGGTGTAGACAATTAACACGTAAAAAGTATATAATATTAAAAGTCGCTTTATAAAAAATAAAATTAAAATATATGGAAAAACTAAATTTAGAAGGAATCGGAACAAAAGAGGATGCAAATAAAAAACCTCCAATGGATACAAAAGAAATAGCTGATGGAATAAATGATGTAGAAAGTCTAACTACTTCTGAAAAAGAAGAACTAGCAAGATTGAAAAA
>JBAQNK010000028.1:0-7004 GCA_049303695.1 Minisyncoccia bacterium
CCGTCTGGATGCACAGAAATACCTGATGGTTTATCTATCACTAAAACATCTTTGTCTTCAAAGAGAACTTTTATTTTCATGTGCCCTCGGTAGGAATCGAACCTACATCAAGGCCTTAGAAGAGCCTTGTTCTATCCATTGAACTACGAGGGCAGTTACAAGGTGGATGTGCGCGGTGAGGGACTCGAACCCCCGACCTTCCCGGTGTAAACGGGTTGCTCTACCAACTGAGCTAACCGCGCATTATATTATTTTAATATTACAATGATTGCCTTTGTGTATCTCACGCGTCGCTACAACCTAGCTAACCGCGCAAATAAATTAAATTAACAACATACAGTATTTAAATTAACATTTTTAAGCTTTTAGGTCAACGGTTTTATTTAACTTCTCTCCAACCCGAAAGAACCCACCCACCCAAAGGGCCACTAGTAAAATAAGGATTCAAAACACCAGAACCATATTCTATATATGAATCATCTTTTAAACGTATTCTGTAACCGACCACTTCTTTAACTTTTGAATGACTATTAAAGTCTACTGCTCCCTTGGAAGCATAAATTATTGAAATATCAGATCTATGATTAATTTCTACAGCATCTTTACTACCACAAGGATTATTTGTTAAAGCTGTGTCACAAATACTGGTCGTTATAAGAATAACATAACTTCCTGGAGTACCAGAATCTTCAAAAACAACATCTCTATCTATTATAATATTTCCATCAACAATAATAATTCCAGAAGTACCACCAAATGATGGAGATAATTTTACTCTTTTTTTAATATGCAAAGTTCCAGTAACCCAAATTGTGTTTGTGATTTCTAGTGTCCCCTCTATAGTAAGGTTGCCATTTATTTTTTTAAGCCCAATTGAATCAACCCGATTACCATTAACAGTATAATTCCCATTAATCGTTCCGCCAGACAAAGCATCTGCTTTCCATTGTGCAATATTAGCGTCAGAAACAGGGAAATCTGCTGGTGCAGGATCATCTCGAGAAGTATCACATATTTTATTATTATTACTACCTGTCTGACAAAAAATATTTCCTTCAACTAAACTATTTGTAACTTTATTTGCATAAGCATCTCCTATCCCGTCAGTCCCAATATTTATATTAGAAATTTCTGACATAAGTCCTTGAAAAAAGAATCTAAAATACCCGTCTAATCCTGCTGGATTAGTGTTATCCCAAGAATCAAAATGATCATGATCATCATACTTTCCTATTTTCCCAGTACCTAAATTAAAATTTGTATTAGCAGCAATATTATAATAATCATTTGAATCAGAGTGTCCATCAATAACAACCCAATAAGTCGTATTTGCTGATATTAATGAACTTCTAGAAAAATTAATATCCACCCAACCATAACTTGAAGTAATCAAATTTGCATTCAATGTTCCTGTAATAATACTATGACTATTTGGTTCACCATTATTATTGGTTGTTAAACGAACAGTTGCATTAGAAGGTCTACCAATTTTTTTTATATAAAATTGAACATTCCCAACTCTACCTGCATTAGCAACTTGAAAACTTTGAGCAAAATCTTGTGTATTATTACTATTACCAAAAACAACACTATTTGGTGGAGTACCCGTAGCTCCATTTGATTGTTCAGGATCAGTAATTAAATTATTTGCAGCAAAAGCATCTCCTGTAATAAAAGAACTATCATGATGATGATTATTACTACCTACAATATCTCCATTTGAATACAATGTCCCATATAAACCTGAATCATCTCCAAACTTAATACCACCAGCTCCTGCTTGAGTACCGTATTTAAAAACAACACCAGTACCAGTTTTTAACAAAAGATTTACTTTTCGTTGATAATTCAAAACATCTCCAAGAGAAATAATTTGTTTTTGATTGTTGCCAATTGAAGTAATACTTGTTATTACTGAATTTGAACCGAGCGTAATTGTTTCACTGTCTGAAATAGTTTTATTTGAAACAATACGATAAACAGCATCCTCACTTCCTGATTCAGCAAGAAAATAAGATTGTTTTGATTTTAAATTAGTATTAGCATTTTTAAATTCCAACACCGTTGGAGAAACAAGACCAACAATAATAGAAAGAGAAATAAAAAGAAAAAAAACAACTGAAAGAAGCATTGCTGCACCACCATTTTTTTTAATTTTTTTAAAATTACTTTTCATTTTTTAATAATTACCTCTTAAAACCACTGTATTATAAAAATTTTCAATTCTATTTGACGAATCAAACACAGAACTAACTGATAAAAATATCTTAACAGCGTTTCCTTTAGCTGTAGCTATTTGAACAAAAGATAAATCATTAACAATGATATTGGGAGTATTTAAATTTCCTATTAAAATATCATTTTCTTTTATTTGTAAATCAGAACCTGAAATCAAAAATTCTACTGTTTTATCAGCATCAACATCATCTTTTGTATTAATAACTAAATTGTTTCCGTCATTATTTATTGAATTAATTCCAGTTGCTTGTCTAATTTCTCTAGAGATTTTATCTAAAATGACTGAACTTCGTTCAAGCTCTGTTTGTATAACTGTTTCCTTATAAGATTTAAACATTGTAACCATCGCACTTATTACAGCAGTAGAAAGAATAACAAAAAAGCAAACATAAAAAACAGTTTCCAGTAAGACATAACCATAATTTTTTTTATTTATTTTTATCATGAAAATATATCCATTACATAAAATGATAAATTTTTTGAAATCATTCTTCCTCCTTCTGTCCAAGAAACAGTAACAGTAACTAATTTTGTACCTACATCATTTGTCCCAGTAGTAGAAATATCACTAGTAGATGCATTACGTTTTACATTGGATATATTTATTTTACGATCAAAAATTCCGATCTTAGAAGAAATAAGTGAAAAAGACCAAACTCCATCAGTAAAAACTGGATAATAATCAGTTGAAACATTCAGACTTGAAACATCATCCCATGAATTATCACGCGCGATACGTACTATTTCTGCACCTTCTTCAAGAAGAAAACTAGCTTGAGATATATGAAATGATTGTCGTGAAAAGGAAATAGCTTTCTCTGTAACAGCCATAGCTACCAAAATAGAAGCTAAAATAATAGAAGTCGCTACTAATACTTCTACTGCCATAAATCCTTTATTTAGTTTAAATTTTAAAGTTTCCATTTTAATTCACACCAAATGCTCCCGTAGCAGAAATTGTAATAATTTTTGAGACAGAAGGCACAGAAACAGTTATATCTCCTGTTTTATTGGGAATACCAGAAAGTCTATTAAAATAAATTTCACTTCCCCCGCCAGATAAATTTATGTTTGAAATATTTGCTGGTGAAATTATATTTACAATTTCATTGTTTGGGTCAATACCTGAGTAAACAGTCCCTTTAAAAATTATAATTTTGTCAGATTGAAAATGAATACCATATTCAGACGAATCAAGAGAAGCAAGAGTTTGAGAATGTGTTTTATTAAGAGAAGAAAGTATATCCCCTACTGCATTTTTAAAAACTTGATTTTCTTTTGTTTTTGAAAATTGTGGAAATACTATAACTGAAATAATTCCAATAATTGCAATAACTATTAATATTTCAACAATTGTTATTCCTTTTTGGTTAAATATTTTATGCATTTTAATTTTATTTTATATTATCCATAATTGAATACATAGGTGATATCATTGAAATAGCAAAAAATCCAACTCCCCCACCAATAAAAACCATTAAAACAGGTTCAATAATAGTAGAAAAGTTTTTAGTTTTATTTTCTATTTCTTCTTCATAAAAAACAGAAACATCAAGTAACATATCAGCAAGCTTACCAGTCTCTTCACCAACTTGAACCATTTCTGACATCATAATTGGATAAAGATTTGGATAAGCAGAAAAAGCTTCCGAAAAAGGGGCACCTTTTTCTATTGATCCCCTTGCCTCTCTTAAAACTTTTTTATAATAAATATTCTGCACAACATCTTCTGTTATTTCTATTGCTCGAGTTATAGAAACTCCAGATAAAATAAGGGAAGAAAGAGTTCGAGTAGTACGAGCAGTGTTCAACTCTTTAACTAAGCTCCCAATTATTGGTAATTTTAAAACAATAAAATCAATATATTTGGCTGTAAAAGAAGCACGCAAAAGAAATGATATTCCTAAAACAAATCCAATTATTATTGCAAAAGATAAAATTAAATGATTTGATAAAAAATCTCCCAAAAAAATTATAAATTTTGTAGAAGCTGGCAATTGAACATTAAGTTCTTTGAAAGTTTTTGCGAGACCAGGCACAACAAAAGCAAACATTAAAATACCAACTACAACCATAACAGAAAGAATTACTCCAGGATAAATCAGGGCGCCACGAACTTTTTTAGTCAAAGCATGCGATTTTTCTAAGCTGGTTCCAACTTCAACAAGAGCACCTGCAAGATTACCAGATTCTTCTCCTGCACGCATCATTGATACAAAAAGTTTAGAAAAAACTTTTGGAAACTTTTCAAGTCCAGAAGAAAGCATTCCGCCAGAGTTTATTTCATCTTCTAGTGAAATTAAAATTTTTAAAAAAGCTGGATTTTTGGTTTGCTTTTTCAAAACAGACAACGCTCGGTTAAGGGAAAGCCCTGCTCTAAGCATCCCTCCTAAATTTTTAGTAAAAATAATTTGTTCAGTAACGCTAACCTTTCCAAAAAAACGCTGAAACATAGCCATAAGATTAAAAACACCTTCTTTTTTTTCTGAAATAGACAAAGGAATATTCCCCCGTGTTTTTAATTCACGAGAAAGAACAAAACGATCTTGAGATTCCATTACTCCTTCAAAAATTTTTCCTTCATTTGATTTTGCTGTATATGAAAAAAGCATTTTATTATTCAGAAACAACTCTCAAAACTTCCTCCAAGGTTGTATTTCCTAAAACTGCCTGAAAGATACCGTCTTCTATCATTGTCATCATTCCCTCTTTCTTTGCCTGTTGTTCAATTTCATCCTGCAAAGCTCCTTTAATAATTAATTCTTTGATTGTCATACTTACTTTGAGAACTTCGTGAATACCGACTCTGCCCTGGTAACCATCTTCGTATTGTTCCGTTTTTTCAGCATGATAAAAAGGAATTTTTTCCCAAGTAGCCTCTGGTCCGACCACTTTGTCTTTTTTTAGAAAATCAAGCATCCTATCCAAATCAACGAGTTTACTAAGTGATTTTATCTCATCTGAAGACATAAAATATTTTCCATTATTACTAGCTAGCTTACGCACCAATCTCTGAGATATAACAGTTTTAACTGTTGATACAATAAGAAAAGGTTCTACTCCTATATCTACTAAACGTGGAATAGCTCCTGCTGCAGAATTCGTATGTATTGTTGAAAGCACAAGGTGTCCAGTAAGAGATGCGTTTACAGCAAGCCCAGCCGTCTCCCCGTCTCGAATTTCTCCTACCATTATTATGTCTGGATCTTGACGCAAAAGTGATCTTAATCCATTAGCGAATGTCAGCCCAATTTCTGGTTTTACCTGAGTTTGATTTACTCTTGGCATTTGATATTCGATAGGATCTTCTACTGTAGAAATATTTACCTCTGGTTTATTTAAAATATCAAGCATTGTGTATAAAGTCGTTGTTTTTCCAGAACCAGTTGGGCCGGTTGCTAAAATCATCCCTGTTCTTTGTTTTAAAGATTCATGAATTCTTTCTAACGCTTCTCCATGAAAACCTAAACCTTCTAATGTATATCCATGAGCATTTTCATTTAAAATTCTTATAACTGTTTTCTCTCCATAAAAAGTTGGCAAAGTAGAAACACGAAAAGAAACTTTTTGTTCATTGCTTTCAAGTTTAAAACGCCCGTCTTGAGGTAATATTTTTTCATCAAGTTTTAAATTTGATAATACTTTAATACGTGCCGTGATAGCCATCGCTGCACTTTTATCTAAAGACATAACATCATGTAAAATTCCATCTATACGATACCTAACAACAAGTTCTTTTTCTTCTGGTTCAATATGTATATCAGAAGCATTTTGTAAAATAGCATGAGAAATAAGAGAATCTATTATTTTAACTACAGGCAAGTCTTCTGCTATTTCTTTTAATTCTTTTTCTGACTTTTCTCCGTTTTCACCAGAAGATGTTTTAAGCGCAGAAGATTCTTTTTGAACCAATTCTTTAAATTCAACTTGTAAGCTTTTTCTATATTGAGCAAGAGCAAATTTAATTGAAGGTGTATCTGTTAGTCTAGGTAAAATTTTTAAACCAGAAGACTTTTTAATAAAATCTATCATTGGTAAATCATCAACATCAAGCATAGCTACTTCTAAAGTGTGATCACTTCTTTTATAAGCGATAATGTTATGATTTCTGGCTATTGGTTCAGAAATTGCCGAAAGTACTGAAAAATCAATTTTTTCATTAACTAAACTGACAAATGGTATGCCTAAAACAAAAGCCTCCATTCGTTTTAAGTCTGATTCAGATATTTTACCTTGTGAAAGCAAGAAGTTTCCTAATTTTTGCTTTTTCACTTTAGCTTCTTTAACCAGAGAATCAAGATCAGAACGAGAGACAAGTTCAGATTCTAAAATAAAATTCTTTAATTGTTCCTCATTTATCTGCATCTTCTATATTATATCAAAAAAATCCCCATATGGGGGAATTTTTATTAAAAAAATTATTATTTATAAAGAAGGATCAGCTATCTTCAACAAAGGGTTTAACACTTCTTCTGATTTTTTTTCTTGTCCTTTAAAATATTCAAGAACTTTTATAACTCTTTCTTTTTGAACAATCTTAGCTTTCACCCCATTAGTCATAGGTAAAACAGATTCTTTGTCTACTTGTTTAAATATAAAAAAACCCAATATAAAAAAAGATAAAGTTAAAACAAGCCCTAAATAAAATGCCATTTTCCAAAAGAAATCAGGTTTTTCTTGAAAACGCCCCTCCTTTGCAAAATTCTTTTTTATTTTAAAAAATTCAATTTTCATATTTTAAAAAATTATTGAATAAAAGTTAACAA
>JBAQNK010000029.1:0-3373 GCA_049303695.1 Minisyncoccia bacterium
AATTTAGTAAGAACTCCGACTGTATTTGTGATTTCATTAAATTGACTCTCTAAAAAATTACTTTTTTCTTGTCCTTGCTGTATCACGTCAGTCAGACTGCTTTTTGTCCCAGAAACAACTTCTTCAATATTTTTAATCTTATTTTCAAAAGTAACTTTAGTTGAAAGATTATCCTTGTTTATAATTTCCAACTGGTTTTGGATTAAATTAAATCTATAGTCTGTATAAGTAAATATTCCAAATAAACATATTCCGATTATTAAAATTGGAAATATATCTTTATCAAAAATTCTTGTAAAAAATTGATTCATTTTTTAATTACTACTTGGTTTTATTAAAATTTCCTGCTCAATCTTCTGGAATCTTTCCACTTCCTTGCCGTCAATTATAACATTTTCTAGAAACATTTCTTTTGGCCTAGCCCAAATAACCCCATCTTCTAAATGCATATAAATAACTAAAGGCTCTCTCGTCTCACTATGAAAACCCTCACCTAAAACCTTGGCCTTTGTCCCCTTATAATGTTTATAAACCGCCCCAATTTCTAATGTTTTCATAATTATATTTCTTCTACTTCTATTAATTCCTTATTTAAAATAACACTTGAGTACTCTCTTGTTGAAGGTTTATCTAAAAGAAACTTTCCCTTAAATTTTTTACCTTTCAAAAACATAGGCAACCAATGTAAATCGGAAGTCCACATTTGGCTGAAAGGAATTTCATCAACATAAAACCATTGCGGTTTCATTTCTTCACTTTCTATTGGATCACCTAAAAAATTTTCTGCCTTAAAAATATGAACTTCAATAGTATCATTACTATTTTCAAGTTCAAATTCAATTATTCCAAATTTATCTAAATCAGACACAACAATTCCAGCTTCTTCTTTTATTTCCCTTTTCATGGCTTCTTCAATAGATTCTCCGTTTTCAACCTTTCCACCAAATCCATTCCATCTTCCAACTCCAAATCCACGCTTTTTCATCCCAAGCAGAACTCTAGGATGTTGATGAATTATACAAAGTGTCGTAACTTTTTTCATAAATTTTTATTTTTAATTCTCTAGAAAAACAACAAGATTCCAACAAACTAAATAATCATATTTCTTATAAAATTCTAAAAACTTTTCATATAATAATTTTCTTTTTTCATCTTTTTCATTCCTTATCAAGGATTCCAATTCTTTACCACTTCTTTCTTGATATGAGGAGAAAAAATTATGGAAATCTCTAATTATTAAATCAATAGAAAAAGACGCTATTTCTTTAATAAGTTTGAAATCTTCCGCTTTAATATTGCGATATTCTACAAGTTCCTTAAATTTTTTATTATCTAAAGAAATTTTTTTTTCATTTTCTATTTTTAAATTTTCCATCATGTTTTTAAAAAATTTTCTATTATTTCTTTATCTTTAAAAGAATTCACTATTCCCCATATCTTTAATTAATCAACGATTTACGATGTTGTGGTGCATTTATCATTCCACACTTTTTCCATTTATATACTTCCCCAGTTGCTGGATTTATAGCTCCACAAGGACAAGGGTCATTTCGCCCAATATCTAATTCATTACCCCCAGAAACTTTTACGCTTTGTGTATCAGAGAATTCATTAGGTTCATTATGGCTTGTAACCAAAGTTTGTTTAGTTTCAGAAACTTCAGGTCTTGCTGGTTCATTGATAGTTTGGATAAAAGAAAGAACTTGTTCTTTAAATATTTCTTCCATTTCTTTAAACATAAACAACCCTTCTTTTTTATATTCTACGATAGGTTCACGCTGACCATAAGCGCGTAAATTCACAGAACTACGCAAATAATCCATCGCTTCCAAATGTTCCATCCATAAAGTATCTGTCGTATACAAAGCAATTCTTCGAACTGTCTCAAGAAACGCTTCATCGCCTAATTTCTCTCTTTTTTCTGCAATTACTTTTTCTAATTTTTCTTTTTCTTCCCTATTTTCCAAAACTTGAACTAGTAAATTCTCAATTTCTTTTTTGTCTGCATGAATCATCTTTCTTCTTCTTTCATAAATAGCTTCTCTTTGATGGTTCATAACATCGTCGTATTCAAGAGTGTTCTTACGAGAATCAAAATGAAAACCTTCTATTTTTGCTTGAGCTCCTTCAAGCGCTCTGCCGATAAAACCATTAGTAATAGCTTGATCTTCAGGGATTCCAAAACGTCCCATCATATTCTTTATTCTTTCTGATCCGAAAACACGCATCAAATCGTCTTCAAGTGAAACATAAAATTGCGTTCCTCCAGGATCACCCTGTCTTCCAGAACGGCCTCGAAGCTGATTGTCTATTCTTCTTGCTTCATGACGTTCAGTTCCTAAAACAAAAAGTCCACCAGCATTTTTTACAGCTTCATATTCTTCTTGGGCAATAGGATTCCCTCCAAGCTTGATATCTATTCCACGGCCTGCCATGTTTGTCGCAATAGTTACTGCACCTCTACGCCCTGCTTGAGCAATTATTTCTCCTTCTCTTTCATGATTCTTAGCATTCAAAATAGTATGCTGCACTCCTTCTTGTTTTAAATAAATAGAAAGAAGTTCATTTTTTTCAATTGAAATAGTACCGATCAAAACTGGCTGTCCTTTTTCGTTCAATTCTTTAACCTTTTTTGCAATCGCTTGGAATTTACCTTTTTCTGTTTGGAAAATTAAATCAGGATAATCTATTCTCACCACAGGACGATTAGTAGGGATAACAATTACATCTAAGCCGTAAACCTTTATAAATTCTTCAGCTGAAGTTTCTGCGGTTCCTGTCATCCCTGAAAGTTTTTTATAAAATCTAAAATAATTTTGGAAAGTGATAGACCCGCTTGAGCGAGTTTCTTTTTCAATTTTTACACCTTCTTTTGCTTCAATAGCTTGATGGATACCTTCAGACCAACGCCTGCCTGGCTGAAGTCTTCCTGTAAATGGATCCACAATAATAACTTCTCCTTCTTTCACAACGTAGTCTTTGTCACGCTCAAAAATGGCTTGCGCTTTTACCGCTGTCTCCAAATGATGCACATATTTAATTCCTTTTTCTGTATAAATATTTTCTATTCCAAGTAAATTTTCAGCTTTTGTTATCCCATCATCTGTTAAAGTTATTGCTCTTAATTTTTCGTCTACTTTATAATCAATATCTTTCTTTAATTGTTTTGCAATTTGATAAAATTTAATATAAAAATCTTCTGAATCACTTGAAGCAGACGAAATGATAAGCGGAGTACGCGCTTCGTCTATTAAAATAGAATCCACTTCGTCAACAATCGCAAAAAAATGTCCTCTTTGAACAAGATCATTTACAGATGTAGATAAATTATCTCGCAAATAATCAAAACCGTATTCATGATTTGTTCCATAAG
>JBAQNK010000030.1:0-13669 GCA_049303695.1 Minisyncoccia bacterium
ATTATTCAACAGCGTCTTTCAAAGCTTTTGCAGCTCTGAATTTTGGAACTTTCTTTGCAGCAACTTTAACTTGCTCTCCAGTTTTTGGATTGCGAGCCATTCTTGCAGCTCTTCCTTTTACAGAAAAGATTCCGAATCCAGCGATTGAAACTTCATCACCTTTTTTCATTGTGCTGATGATAGTATCAAACATTGAATCTACGACTTCTTCAGCCTGTACTTTTGTTCCTCCAAGCTTTCCTTGTACTAATTCAACTAATCCTTGTTTATTCATATATTTTGTATTTTCTTTTTTATAATATTTCGACCCTTGCTTATAAAATTTCTACTTATATATTATATACTAAGGGTTTTTTAAGGGCAACCTATCTAGCATACTCGACAACTCTCGTTTCTCGTATTAGAGTAACTTTTATTTCTCCAGGATATTTAAGCTCTTGTTCTATTTTTACAGCAATATCTCGTGCCATAAGCTTTGCTTCCATGTCTGATATCTTTTCAGGGGTTACAAATATGCGTATTTCACGTCCTGCCTGCAAAGCGTATGATTTTTCAACAGCTGGAAAGGCATTTACTAGGGCTTCAAGCTCTTGCAAACGTTTTAGATAGTTTTCAACTGAGTCTCGTCTAGCACCTGGGCGTCCTCCTGATATAGCATCGGCTGTTTGGACTATTACAGCTTCCAGTGTTTCATAAGGATGATCACCATGGTGACTCTTCATTGCTGTGATAATACGTTCATCTGCGCCGAATTTCTGCAATATTCTCATACCTATTTCAACGTGAGTACCTTGTACTTCATGATCAAGAGCTTTACCGATGTCATGTACCAATGCGCCAGCTTTGGCTATTGCTACGTCTGCGCCTAATTCTTCGGCAATCATTCCTGCGATATGTGCCATTTCAATAGAATGTTGGAGAACGTTTTGTCCATAACTTGTTCGGAAATATAATCGTCCGATGATTGCTACGATTCGTGGATCAAAGTTAAATATTCCACATTCATAAACTGCTTGTTCTCCTTTTTCTTTGATAATTTTATTTATTTCCTCTTTTGCTTTTTCAACAAGCTCTTCTATTTTTGCTGGTTGGATACGTCCATCTAAGATAAGACTTTCAAGTGCAAATCTTGCGACTTGTCTTCTGACTGGATCAAATGAAGATATAACTATTGAACCTGGTGTGTCGTCCACAATGAGTTCAACTCCTGCTGCTCGTTCAAATGCTCTGATATTTCTTCCTTCTTTTCCAATAATCTTACCTTTTATTTCATTGTTTGGAATTGCGACTGTCGTGGTCATCAAATCTGAAGCAGTACTTGAAGCAAGACGTTGGATAGAAGTAGCCAATATTTCTTTTGCTCTTCTTTCTAATTTTTCTTCATTATTATTTTCAAACTTTTGAGTTCTGATTAATAAATCTTCCTCATATTTCTTTTCAACTTCTTTTATTAATTCTTCTTTTGCTTCTTCTTCTGTAAGTTTTGCTACTCTTGATAATTCATTCCTCTTTTCTTCTTCTGCTTTGGTTACTTTTTCCTGAATTTTCTTTATTTCTTCTACTTTAAGTTTTATGTTTTCAACTTCTTTATCTATTTCCACTTGTCTTGCGTCCAAAAGCTCGTCTTTTTTGATGAGTCTTTTTTCTGTCTCTTTAAATTCTTGTTCTTTCTTTTTTTCGTCCTCTTTTAATTCTACTAACTTGTTCTCTGATTTTTCTTTTGCCTCATTTATGATTTTCTGTGCTTCTTCTTTTGCACCGACCATCATTTGTTTGATATCTATTTCTATTGATCGCTTTTTTCCTAAAGCGATAATCAAGCGTAGATAATATCCGATCAAAACGCCTAAAAGGAGCGCACCGGCTCCTATCATAATTGTCGTTAATGTTATGCTCATAAGCCTTGTATCGGCTTACAAGAACACGCCACTATATTTGTGGTTCGATTTCCGTCCTACTAAAGATTTGAAAATTTCCCTTTAACGCTAACATATATTGGTATATTCCTATAAACTGATTTAAATAAATTTTTAAAAGTCAACATACACAATATAACAAAAATTATATATTTTGTCTAATGTTAAATATACTTGTGGATAAATTTATTTTGCAGGAGCTTTTGATTTTGTGACTATCTCATCAATAATTCCGTATTTTTTAGCTTCATCTGCGTCCATAAAGAAGTCGCGTTCTACGTCTTTTTCTATGCTTGATAGAGCCTTGCCTGTATTTTTTGCTAGAATTTTATTTAAATTATCACGTGTTTTAAGGATATGTTTTGCTGTTATGGCTATATCTGTAGCTTGTCCTTCTACACCACCTAATGGTTGATGAATCATAACTTCTGCGTTTGGTAGGATAAATCTTTTCCCTTTCTTTCCAGCTGAAAGAACTATCGCTGCGCCAGATGCTGCAATTCCTACACAGAAAGTTGAAATGTCTGGGCGAATGTGATTCATTGTGTCCACTATCGCGAGAGTTGAAGTCACAGATCCTCCAGGAGAATTGATATAAAGGTAAATATCTTTCTTGGAATCTTCTGATTCAAGGAATAAAAGCTGAGCGATGACGATATTTGCTACATTGTCATCAATCGGTCCTGCTAAAAAAACAATTCTTTCACGCAAAAGTCGTGAATAAATGTCGTAAGCTCTTTCCCCAAATTGTGATTTTTCTATAACTGTTGGTATTAACATAGATTTATTAGTTAAAATTTATAAAATTATAGAGATATTATATCATAAAGAAATTTTTACTGTGCTTCTAGGAATTGAAAGATTTTTTCGTTTGTGAGGACATTTTCAGCGTGCAAGCGAGCGCGTTCTGGGTCGGCTTCTTTGTAATGATCCAAAATCATAGCTACTTCTTTAGCAACCTGCTCTTCGTCTGCAATAATTTTTTCAATTTCAGATATTTTATTTAACACTAAACCAAGTTTTGCTTTCTTTTCTGCGTCTTTTCTGAATTCTTTTTTAATATCATCTGCTGTTTTGTTTAAATGTTTCAAATAATCTTCAAACTTAAGTCCCATTTGAGCGATGTCAGATTCCATTCTATATAAGATTTTATCCAATTCAACTTCAACTAATATTTCTGGTAAATCCATTTCAGAATCATCAATTATTTTTTCTACGATTTTTAATCTCGTTTTCTCTTTTAATTGATTTTCTTTTTCTAATTTTATATTTTCACGCAATCTTGCTTTAAAATCTTCCACATTTTCAAATGGACCTAATGCTCGCACGTATTCATCGTTGAATTCTGGCAGATCTTCTACTTTTGAGTCGTCTTCTTTGTCATGCTCACACTTCTCGTCTTCACACGCATGTTCAGACATGTGTTTTTTGGGAGCGCGAGATTTTCTAATGTCCATTATTGTTTTTTCTAGATCCTCGTCTGTTACAGTGATATTTTTTTCAGCATCAGTAACTTTTGAAGTTATTTTCTTTGAAATTTCTTTATAGTCAGGTAATTTTATTTCTGGCATTATTGCAGTTTTAATTTTGAATTCTAAGGGGTTATTGCGAGCAAGTTTTGTGATAGATATTTCTGGTCGGCTTATCGCATCAATTTTTTCATCTTCAATAATTTTTGGATAATATTCACTTAGTGCCATTTGAGCCATTTCTTCCAAGATTTTTATTTCTGGGACATTCTTTAATAAGATATTTTCAGGAACTTTTCCTTTTCTAAAACCATCAATTTCTATATTTTTACCTATTTCTTTTAAAGCTTTATCAAAATAAGCTTCAAAAGCCTCGGTATCTAATATTCCTTCAATTTCAACTTCACTTTTTGGTAATTTTTTAACTTTTATATTTATACTCATAGTATTGCTATACTATACTAAAAATTAATTATTTTCAAATAAATCAAAAAATCCCCGAAAAATCGGGGATTTTTTGATTATGAATCTTATTGGATACTGTTTACATCAACACCGGTGCTTGTGTCTGTAGAATTAATATCTTGTTCAAGAGTATTTAATTCATCTGCTGTGTTGTCAGAAGTTATAGGAGTAGGTGTTTCAGGTAACCCTACAACATTTTTCATTTTTGATTGCCAGATGTAGATTCCGCCAATGATAAGAATGATTATAATGATTATTGATCCAATTAATGCGCCGTGTGATTTTTTTTCTGATTCCATGTTTTTTATTTGTTATTTATTAATAATTTTTCAGATTGATTTTTTATTAGTTATCTCCATCATTATCATTTTCTGTTTTATTAGCTTCCTTTTGTATTTTTAGAGATTCTTTTAGTGATTTTGTTGCATCACCAAGAGCTTTATGAGCTTCTACTATTAAAGTCTGTGCGTCTTTTGTAAGGGTTCTTAATTTTGTTTTATTTTCTGCAGTAAGCTGATTTGTCGATCCAGAAAGCAATGTGCTTGCTTCTGCAACTTTTGCTTTAGCTTCAGTTAATTTTGTTTCAGCTGTTGCAACGAAAGCTTTTGCAACTGTAGTATCTATGCCTTTTGCTTCAACTTTAACAATAAGAGCGTTAACTTTATCTTTCAGTTCGCTCATTTTTTCTAATTTATTATCAAATCTTTCCAAAGCTTGTTCTCTTCCGAAAATTCTTTCATCTTTAACTTTTGCTTTAATTCCATCTTTTTCTTTTTTAATGCCTTCTTTCAAAGCTTCCATTTTTTGTTTTGCAATTTCTCTAACTTTTTCTATATCTGCTTTTGCTTTTTCTCTAACATCTTTTAACTCTTGTTTTAATGCTTCACGAGCTTTAATAAGATCTGGTTTTTCTGTTTCGCTTACTTCTGTAGAAGTATTTGAATCAGTAGATGTTTCTTCTTCAGCTAAAGCAGATAAAGCTGAAAATGAAAATACGAATGCGCTAACCAAAAACAAACTTATATATTTTTTCATATTATTTTTGCTCTTTACGAGCTAAGTTAATTATTAATAATTAATAAATTATGATAAAGAATTCTGACCTTTTCTTTATCATAATATATGACGTTGTTTTAATCGTAATCTTACAAGTAGATTATAACAAGAACATAATCATTAGCAAAGTTTATATATAAGTAACAACAAAAAATCCCCTTAACGGGGATTTTTTGTTTGAATTATCATTCTTTGTTATAACAAGAATGCAACTATAAGCAAAGCCACAATGTTTAATATCTTTATCATTGGATTTATTGCTGGCCCTGCTGTGTCTTTATAAGGATCACCAACAGTATCACCAGTAACAGCCGCTTTATGAGCGTCGCCTCCTTTTCCTCCAAAATTTCCTAATTCAATATATTTTTTAGCATTATCCCATGCGCCACCTCCGGAAGTCATTGAGATTGCTACGAATAATCCTGTGATGATGGAACCAACAAGAAGTCCTCCAAGGGCAACTGGCCCAAGAATGAAACCAACTAAAATTGGAACTAAAACTGGGATGAGCGCAGGTATGATCATTTGTTTGATTGCGCTAGTTGTAACAATGTCTACACATGTGCCATATTCAGGTTTTCCTGAACCATCCATGATTCCTTTTATGTCTCTAAATTGTCTGCGAACTTCATCTACAACTTTTCCGGCAGTTTTTCCTACAGCTTCCATACAAAGAGCTCCGAAATAATAAGGCAAAAGTCCTCCGATAAATAATCCAACGATAACTTTTGGATTAGCTAAATCAAATTTCATCATTTCTCCAGTAATTGTTTTTATTTCTTCTGTGTATGATGCAAATAAAACAAGAGCAGCAAGCCCAGCTGATCCGATAGCATAACCTTTTGTTACAGCTTTTGTTGTATTTCCAACTGCATCAAGTGGATCGGTAACATTTCTAACACTTTCTGGAAGTCCAGACATTTCTGCGATTCCTCCAGCATTGTCTGTGATTGGTCCGTAGGCATCAATTGCAACTATTATTCCTGTCATTGAAAGCATAGACATTGCTGCAACCGCTATACCATAGAGTCCACCGAATTTATAAGTAATTAAAATTCCTAGCACAATTGTGATTAAAGGAAGAGCTGTTGATTTCATTGAGATAGCAAGTCCTTGAATTACATTTGTTCCATGTCCTGAAAGTGAAGCTTTTGCAATTGATTTAACTGGCTTGTATTTTGTTGAAGTAAAATATTCTGTTATTACAACTAGAGCTCCAGTAACAAAGAGGCCAGTTAATGCACAAATGAATAAATCCATAACTGAATAATTTGTGCCGTTGTTTGACATTAATAATTTTGTAACAGGATAAAAAGATACTGCTGCTAGGATTCCTGATGCGATGAGTCCTTTGTAAAGAGCACCCATAATATTATTTTTCTTTCCTAATTTAACGAACCATGTACCTATGATTGAACAAATTATTGCAATACCTCCGATTGCAAGAGGGTATAAAATAGCTCCAGAAAAATTTACAAAAAGAAGTGAACCAAGCAACATTGTTGCAACAGAAGTAACAGCATAAGTCTCAAAAAGATCAGCCGCCATTCCTGCGCAGTCTCCAACATTGTCTCCAACATTGTCTGCTATAACAGCAGGATTTCTTGGATCGTCTTCTGGAATTCCAGCTTCAACTTTTCCAACTAAGTCTGCTCCGACGTCTGCTGCCTTTGTAAAAATTCCTCCACCAAGTCTTGCAAAAACAGAAATAAGAGATGCTCCGAAACCAAGACCGATTAAAGCTTTTATGTCTCCTGTCGTTGCATACAAAATAGAAACTCCAAGAAGGGCAAGTCCGACAACTAAAAGTCCTGTAACTGTTCCACCTTTGAATGCGACACTGAGTGCTTGTTTCAATCCATCTTTTGCAGCTTCTGTTGTTCTCACATTTGCTCGAACTGAAACATTCATTCCAATATATCCAGCAAGAGCTGAAAGTACTGCTCCAAAAATAAATCCAATTGCGGAATTTAATCCCAAAAAGATCCAAAGAATAAAGAAAAGAATTACGGCGATAATTCCTATTGTCTTATATTGTCTATTGAGATATGCTTTTGCGCCTTCTGCTATTGCTGCTGCAATAGATTGCATTTTTTCGTTACCAGCACTTTTTTTTAAAATTGATTTAGCAAGCAATAATCCATAAACTATTGCGATAACTGAACTAACAATTGCAAACATTAAATATATACTCATATTTTTTATTTTTTAAACTATTAATAATTTAGATTTTTAATCTGCTTCTTTTTCCTCAGCAACTTCTACGTTTTCACCATCTGTAGAAGCGACTGCCTTACCATCTCCTTTTATATCTATTCTCCAGCCTGTAAGTTTTGCAGCAAGACGTACATTTTGTCCGCCTTTACCTATTGCAAGAGAAAGTTGATCATCAGAAACTTCAACAACTGCTTTATGTTCTTTTTCATCAACTTCAATTGAAATTACTTTTGCAGGTGATAGAGAATTTGAAATATATTCTTTTGGATTTTCTGACCAAGGAATTATATCTATTTTTTCTCCTGAAAGTTCTTGTGTGATTGTGTTTACTCGTGTTCCTTTTTGTCCGACACATGAACCAACCGGATCAATGTGTTCATCATTTGAATGTACGGCAATTTTTGATCTTGCTCCAGCTTCACGTGCGATTGATTTTATTTCAACTGTTCCATTTTGTATTTCTGGTGCTTCAACAGAGAAAAGTTTCTCTATAAATTTTGGATGAGTACGAGAAAGTCTTAGATTTATTCCTCTTGGTGTATCTTCTACTGAATATAAATAAGCACGTAATCTTTGTCCTCTCTGGAAAAATTCTCCAGGGATTTGTTCTTCAATTGGCAATATTCCTGTTGCACGGTTGAAATCAACATAAACATTTCCTCTTTCTACTTTCTGGACAACTCCAGAAATTATTTCTCCTTCTTTTGTTCCGTATTCATCTATTATAGATGTGCGCTCTGCTTCACGGATTTTTTGAATAATAACTTGTTTTGCTGTTTGGGCAGCGATACGTCCATAATCATCTTTTCCCTCAAGAGGGAAAATAACTTCATCGTTAAGTTCTACTCCTTTTTTAATTTTTCTAGCATCTTCAAGCATTATGTGATGTTCAGGATTAAATCTTACTCTTTCATCACCTTCATCTTTTACTGAATATTCTTCTTCGTTTTCTCCTTCTTCTTCAACGCGTGCGATTGTGTCATCAACAACGATTTTTACTTGGAAAAAATCTGTTTTTCCAGTTTCCATATCAAATTTTGCACGTATAATTTGTCCTTTTTTACCGTAATCCTTTTTATAAGCGGCAGCCATGGCTTGTTCTATGGCTTCCAATATCTTTTCTTTTGGTATTTTTCTTTCTTCTTCCAATTGCTCTAATGCAGATTTAAATGTTTTTATATCTAACATATGTGTTTTTTATTAAGTTTTTAAAAATAAAAGCCCTGTTGCGACAGGACCTATACGAGAAAAGGATAGCATATTTTGCATATTCACACAAGTTTTTTTCTTTTCTTTTAGCTTCTTTGGTTGTATAATCAAGCTATGTTAAAAGGTAAAAAATTTCTTGTAATAATAGTGTTTGTTTTAGTGCTTGTTTTTGTCTCAATTTATTATTATTTAAGTTTAAATAAACAAGGTCAGGTTGCTCCAACTAATTTAACAGAGGAGGAAAGAGCGGCTATTTTGAATGAATTAAATGCTGGAGGAAATGCAAATTTACCTTCAACAACAGAAAAAAATGACATTATAAAAAATCTTGGCTCTACTTCTACTAATAATACTCAAACAGATACAGAAAGAGAGGCAATAATAAATTCACTTAATCAATAAAACATGAAAAAAATTTACACAATTTCATTTTTAATAATCCTAGCATTAGTGGCTATTTCTTTGTTTATAAAACCAAAAATTCAAGCTGCTTCAGTTTCTGAAGAATCTTCTCAAATAAGTGCAAGTTATGATTTATATGGTTATGCTTGGTCTGATACTGTTGGTTGGATAAGTTTTAGTAATTGTGTTAATCCAGCTACTCCCTCTACTTGTACGGGGGTAGGTTATGGAGTTAAATATAATAGTACTTCTGGAGACGTGACCGGTTATGCTTGGTCTCCTAATATTGGCTGGGTTAAATTTGGTGGATTGTCTGGTTTCCCAGTCGGGGGTAGTTCACAAACTAATGCAAATATAAATTTAACAACGGGTAAATTAACTGGCTGGGTAAAGTCTGTTTCTGGAGGCACTACGAATGCAGGTGGATGGGATGGTTGGATAAATTTAAGTAGTACTTCTCCTGTTTATGGTCCAAGTTTCAACATGACAACTGGTGTTGGTTCTGGTTTTGCTTGGGGTTCTACTGTTGTTGGTTGGATTGATTTTTCATTAGTAAGAATTATTCCAGCGAATGTGCCACTACTTTTCTTAAGAGCAAATAATGACCAAGTTGGCACTACAATTATTCTTGGAAATTCAGTTACTCTTTCTTCTGTTGGAGATAAATTAAATTCAGGTGTTGCTGGTACGGCAAATTGGTCTGGAGACAAAACGTGTCCAGGGTCATTAACAACGCCAAATGTTCATGTGACCTTTACTCCAACTTCTCTTGGTTCAACGACATATACGCTTACTTGTCCTACTATTACCAGTGGAAATATATCAAGTTCAGTTACAGTCAGTGTTGTGAATCCAACTAGTTGTAATAATGATGGTATTCAAAACAATGGGGAAGAAGGGATAGATTGTGGTGGAACAGATTGTTTCCCTTGTAAAAAACCACCTCATTTTAAAGAAAATTAAAATACATTATTATTAAAGTAAAATTTTTATGAAAAAGAACGATATATTAAAATCAATAAAAGTTATAGTGTTAGGTCTTGTGCTTGGTCTAGGAATTTCATATGTTTACGCTACGGTTGGAAATACTCAAAGTGTTTCTTCTAATTGGGCAATTCCTTCAGGTACACCACCAGCAGGAAATGTTGTAGGTCCTATTGATATGAGTAACAAAGAACAAGCAAAAGGAGGTACGCCAATAACTGGTTCTTTGCTCAATATTGAAGGCACTCTTTCTTCAGATTCATTAGCTGTTTTTGGAAATTCTGTTGTCGGCGGAGATTTAAAAGCAAGTCAACTTTCTGGAGTTGGCAGTAGACCAATTTGTGTTGATAGTTCGGGAAAATTGATTCCTTGTTAGATATTATAAGTTAATTTTTAGTTAATTATTATTAAAGTAAAATTTTTATGAAAAAGAACGATATATTAAAATCAATAAAAGTTATAGTGTTAGGTCTTGTGCTTAGCTTAGGTGTTTCCTATGCTTTTTCTGCTGGTACTAGTGGTGGAGGCAACATAGGGCAAAGTTCAAATTGGATTGGCCCAGTAGGAACACCTCCAGCAT
This sequence comes from Minisyncoccia bacterium, assembly GCA_049303695.1. Taxonomy (GTDB): domain Bacteria; phylum Patescibacteriota; class Minisyncoccia; order Phycocordibacterales; family UBA9973; genus UBA9973. The sequence goes on from JBAQNK010000030.1 coordinate 10,299, forward strand.
CTAATGTTGCTGCTCCTATTAATGTCGGTACAACTGGCCAAGCAAAAGGTGGAACTCTTACTGCAGGTTCTCTTCTTGATATAAGAGGAGTTCTTTCTTCAAACTTGTTGGCAGTTTTTGGTAATGCTGTATTTGCTGGAAATGTAAAAATAAACAGTTTGGCTGGAACTGGCAATAGGCCTCTTTGCGCAGACAGTTCTGGAACTATCGTTCTTTGTACTTCAGTTGTTACTGTTCCAACAGTTACAACTACTTCGGCAACAAGCGTCACTCAAACTGCAGCTATGAGTGGTGGTAATGTGACTTCTGACGGAGGATCACCAGTAACCTCAAGAGGTGTTGCTTGGAGCATAAGCTCTGATCCTACTATTACAAACAGTCATACTACTGACGGAACAGGGACTGGGATTTTCACGAGTAATATCACAGGCTTAACTTTAAATACAACATATCATATTCGAGCTTATGCTACGAACAGTGTTGGTACAGCTTATGGTAGTGATTTAACTTTTACTACTTCTTCAACTACAATGTATTTATTAACGGTTAAAAATATGGGTGTTATGCCTGATAATACAACTCCTTGGGTTCCTATTACAGATAACTCAAATCTTTTAACTTGGACTACTGTTCATGATGTATACAACGGTACTTATTACAAATCTGGTACAGCTTCATATTCTTCAGGTACTTCTGTAATATTAACTGCTAATACTTGTGGATGGGCTACAAGTTGGACAGGATGTTCATCTACAACAGCAACTACTTGTACTGTTTCAATGAATGCAGCAAAAACAGTTGTTATGATTCCGTCATTAGCTTCAGGAAAACTTCTTTATACCAATGCAACAGCTAGTCCTTCAGGAACAAGTTGTGGTTCTGGTCCAAATAATTTTTACGCTGATCACACTCCTGCAACTTCTGTTACTTTAACTGCTAATACTCCAAGTGGTTATACATTCAATGGTTGGTCTGGCGCTGATGCTGGTCCTTGTGTAAATACAAGTAATACTTGTACTGTCATAATGTCTCAAGATAGACACGTGAATGCAGTTTATACACCAATAGTTCAAAGAACATTAACTGTTAATCTTCTTGGTGGTGGAACCGGTAATGTAAGTTTGTCTCCTGCAGCTAATGGAGGTGTAACATATCTTAATGCTGGTTCTAGTACTACATTTAATTCTGGTACTACTGTGACGTTAACAGCTCATCCAAGTAGTTTTCGTGATTTATTTGGTGGTTGGGGTCCGGGAAGTTGTGATTCTGTATCTGGAACAATTCCAAACCAAACTTGTATTGTTACAATGAATGCAAATAGAACAGTAGAAGCAGCTTTTGACTACATTGATCCTACAGTATCAGTAACATTAGCTGGTACTGGTTCTGGAACTATTTCTACTGCCAATGATTTTTCTTGGGTTAGTGCAGGGACTGGTTCTTCTGGAACAATAGTTGGTACTAATATGTATCAAGCTGGAAGCACTGTTACTTTAACTGCTATTTCAAATACCAATTCTAGTTTTAGTGGCTGGACTGGTTGCGCGTCAACTTCTGGAACATCTTGTACTGTTGGTCCTATTACTGGAACAACTAGTGTTACAGCAAATTTTACAGGTAACGCAAATACTTTTAGACAGAAGATTACTAAATTGAGTAATGTTGGCCCTGAACCTCTTTGTAATGTCACTATGGATGGATACACTATTTTTTGGACTGGCAATATTGGTACAGCTGCTATAACCACAAACGGTGATTTGCATGCTGTTAATGATAGTCATTGTACATTTAGTTCATGGAGTAATATGACTTCTTCAAATCCTACTTCTGCTACTTATTCTTATTGTGCTCCTAATGGTAATTCATGTCATTATGGTTCTTATCCAGTTTTTGGTTCAATAAGAAGTATAATAGCTAACTTTATATATAATTAATTAATTTATAAAATTAAATTATCAAAAAATCCCCCGTTTGGGGGATTTTTTGATATAATGATTTTATGTCTAAAAAAATAATTATCGGGAATTGGAAAATGAATCCTTCGTCCCAAAGAGAAGCCGAAGATCTTTTAAAATCGATACAAAAAACTATTTCTTCTAATATAAAAACAAATATAGTTGTTTGCCCTCCATTTGTATATTTAGAAAGATTAAAAAAACTTTCCAAGAAAATAACTTTAGGTGCGCAAAATGTTTCGCTTGAAGAAAAAGGAGCATTTACAGGAGAAATTTCAGTAGAAATGTTGAAAGATCTTGGAGTTAAATATATTATTGTTGGACATTCTGAAAGACGTGCTTTGGGAGAGAGTAATTTAGATATAAATAAAAAAATAAAAATGGCACTTTCTTTTGGAATCATTCCAGTGCTTTGTGTTGGCGAGAAAGATCGAGATGAAAATCATGAATATTTAAATTTTGTTAAAAAACAAGTTGAAGAATGTTTAGTAGGCATAGTAAAAAATTCTATTCCAAAAATAATTATTGCTTATGAACCAGTTTGGGCAGTAGGGAAAGGGTCAATCAGGGAAGCAAGTTCTGAGGAATTTCACGAGATGAGAATTTTTATTAAAAAAGTTTTAAGTGATAAATTTGGCACGAAGATTGTTGAAAAAGTTAAAATACTTTATGGTGGATCATTACACATCAATGATATTTTTGAATTTTTAAAAGAAGATGCTGGAGGTTTCCTTGTTGGAAGATATAGTTTAGATGTAAAAAAGTTTGGTGAGATTATTAAGGTCACAGAAAATGTTTCTTAAAATGCACGGATATTTTTCTGCTGAAAAATTCCTCGTGCTCGCGCCGTCGCGCTCTCAAGGCATTTTAAGAAACATTTTCTGTTAAATTTAAATGTATGCGATCAATTAAAAGTTTAAAAAACATAAAAGGGAAAACAGCACTTATTCGTGTTGATTTTAATGTGCCTATTAAAGACGGGAAGGTGGAAGATGATTTTAGAATTAGAAAAGCATTACCTACGATAAATTTTTTAATTAAAAAAGGTGCGCAAATTATTTTAATAACTCATTTAGGGAGAGATGGCACAGCAAGCTTAGAGCCAGTAATTAAACATTTCTTTAAAATTTCTAAATTATCAAAAACAAAAGTTGAATTTTTTGAAAATGTTCGAAAGTTTTCAGGTGAAATGGATAACAATGTTCATTTTGAAAGGAACCTTTCAAGGTTAGGGGATATTTATGTAAATGAAGCCTTCTCAGTATCTCACCGTCCTCATACTTCTATCATTGGTATACCAAAATATTTACCAAGTTATGCTGGTTTCCAGTTAGAAGAAGAAGTTAAAAATCTTTCAAAAGCTATTAAGAATCCTAAACATCCATTTTTGTTTATTTTAGGTGGAGCAAAGTTTTC
>JBAQNK010000031.1:0-5186 GCA_049303695.1 Minisyncoccia bacterium
GGGGATTTTTTGTTTAGTATTTTACAAATAAATTAATTTGCTGATGTCATTTTAAATCCATAACAATAAGCAAGTCCAACATTGACAGGAGTAGTCGTACTTGTACCAGAACCTGTACCAACTGTTGGGTTAAGAATAGCATGAGTTAAACAATTTCTATATGGCAATAAAACTGGATCTGAAAGATCGTCTGTTCCATTTAAAATATTAGGAACATTTTCATTTTTTAAAACAAGTAAATGAACTAGGTTTTTTAAAGAATCTTTATCAGCTGCTTTAACAACTCCAAAACCAACCAAGCCGTCAGCTAAATTTGACTCAAAAGTACTAAGCGAGATAGTTCTTGCTTTTGTTGCTGTAGCAGTTGAAACTGCATTAACTACAGAAAGACTAATTCCTACGAACAATGCTGCGACTAACAATGAAACGATAATATATTTTTTCATAATTTTTTTTAATTTAATTAACAATAATTTCGACTTTTTTAATTTTTATAATGAATTTAAGTAAGCTGAAATAACCATAATGCAATGTCTTGCCATAGCTCCTGTAGTTATTTGATGATTTTCTATTGCAGAATGACATTGTGAAACTCCATAAGGAAGATAAACTGAATCACCAACAACACTAGGATTTTTACAGCAATTTATATGACCTGGTGCACCAGGGCAGCGATAATATCCGCTTGGGCAGTAATAGACGTAAGAATCTGTATTATTAGGATCAACGGTAATAGAACTTTTTGATGGATCTATAGTAACACTACCTTTATTAACTAAAAGTTCATCTGAAAGAGGAATAATCGCATTTAACGCATTAATAGCGTTAGTTAAATTAGTTAAAGATTTCTGAGCTGTATCAGATTTTTTTTGAAGATCTAGAAGTTTAGTATTAACAGTTGTTAAATTTGTTGTTGTGTTCTTTGCTTCTAACGCTTTATTTGCTTTTACTGCTGTAGCATACGCAGTTTTATAAGCTGTATCATTTGCTTTTGCCTTAAGCTTAAGCGGACCAATTGTTTTGTAAATTGCATAAGCTTTTTCAAATTTACTAAGCTGTAAATCAATATTTGTGAAATTATATCCAGAATAAGTATCTGCTAAAACGACTGGAGAATTACCCGCTGCGACAGAGATATCTGTTTTAGTTACAGAAGAAAGAGAGCTAAATGCACTTGTGCCAATTTTATTAACAGCTCTTACTTTAAAGACATACTCACTATCTTGATTCAACTCATTTGTTAAATCAACACTTGTTACTGTTACATTTTTCTTTAAAACTGGCTCACCTGCAGTATTTCCTTTAAGATAAATATAAACATCATATGACAAAGCACCTGAAACTGAACTCCAAGCAGTAACAAATCTTGGGCCAATACAACCTGGTCTTTGAGAGCACGGAATTTCAGTAGTTGCTGCTTCAGCTTTGTTAGAAACATAAGCAAAAACTCCAACAAATATGACGAGCAACGACAAAACAATAATTAACGAATATTTTTTCATATTTTTTTAATTAAAATAGTAGATTTATAATAATAAACGACTTATATATTATATAATTACTTGCAATATACCACAAGTGTTAAATTAAAAAAGCCTGTTAAACACATGTCTAACAGGCTTAATATTATTTCATTTCCTTTATTTTATCAAACAATTCTTGAGTTGAAGGAACCACAGACCCATTTTCTTTTTCTAATTCAATAGCTTTTGTTATAGCTGACAGAGCTTCACTTTTTCTATTTAATAGATAAAGAATACCGGCATATGTGTCATAACTTATGTAAGTAGGCTTCAATTCAATAGAATGCTCAACCCAGGAAAGTGCTTTTTTAAGAGAAGTTGTATCCTTAACATTTTGATAAAACTTATATGCAGTATTATTAAGAAAAACATAATTATTAAAAGCATATTTATCAACATACGAAATTGCACTGTCTGCGTACTGTTTCCAATTATTTGTTTGTTCAAAAAATGTTAAATCCATCTTAAGCGCAAACTGTTCTGAAAAAGGTAAACACAAACTAGTCACTTCTGATCTTAATGTTTGATATTTAACAGCATCTGAGGCACAATCTTCCATTGCTTCTTTATATACTCTCTTAATCAAATTATTTACAGAATCAGCAGAGTGCTTTTCCGAAAATAATTCATAATGCGAAAGTAAATATTTAAACACTGGAAATTTTGGATCTATTTCAAAATCTCTCATTACAGACCAGTTGAGATTGTTTGAATAATCTTTTTCAAATTGAGAGTCTAAGTATTCACTCATCTCTTTTTTAATTGGCAAACAAGAGTTGTCTCTCAATTTCATCAAATAAACAATTTCTTCTGGTTTCATTGTTAAACTTTCAAATTTATCCATAAACGTTATATACTGTTTTCTCGGATCAAGGGCATCTTCTCCAATCAATAAAAATTCATTCACTGACCATGCTCCGCTTGTCCTGTGAACTACCCTTCCTGTGCTGTCTATAAATAAATATGTTGGATAACACATAACCTCAAAATATTTAGCGAGTTTCTTTCCTTCACCTTTTTCCACATCAAATTTACTACAAACAAATTTTTTATAAAAATTTGCGATAGTATCGTTTGTAAAAACATTCAAAGACATCCATTTACATGGTTTGCACCAAAAAGCATAGAAATCAACAAAAATAAGTTTATTTTCTAATTTCGCTTTTTCTTTGAGATTCGCAAAAGAACTATCTTTTTCAAAAATAATTCCCTTTTCTTGGGAAGAAACACTACTTATAATTCCTTGAAATATAAGTAAAACAAGCAAAAGCTTTTTCATATTAAGTTTTTTAGTTTTAAAAATTAAATTGGTTTTCTAAACATCTTTCATAAAAGAAACTTAGAAAACCAATTTAAATCAACTAGAAAACAATTTCAAAGAGCTTTTATCACTTAATAGTGTATAACAAAAAAATGAAAAAGTCAACTTAATCCTTTTCACTAAAAAATCCCCTGAAAGGGGATCTTTTAGTGAAATTATAAAATAATTTCTTATTGCATCAATGTATTTGTTCCTTTTTCTCTACAAAGATCAAGTAAATTAGGATTATTTCCTAGATTTTCATTACTGCAATATCCTCCTGCAGGACAAGGATCATCTTCTCCACAATAAATCAAATAAGACAAACCTCCTGTTGGTGCTGGAGTTGAAGGTAATAATGATTGTGGATCTCTTAATTGCTTAGAAATAAAATCAGCTAAAACCACTGAAGATGCTGTTGAAAGCTTTTGTGATCTTAACATATAAGCCAAATTTTTTGACAAAACATCAATTTTTACTGTTGTACTTTTTTGTAATTGAGTTGATGTTGTTGTAGTAGCAGTTGAAACTGCATTAACTACAGAAAGACTAATTCCTACAAACAATGCTGCGACTAACAATGAAACGATAATATATTTTTTCATAATTTTTTTAATAAACTTATAATAATTAACTAATAATGATTTAATTTATAAACAACTTCGACTTTTGTTTAATTAATGAGTATTTTCAATTGCTACTTGGGCTAAACATTTAGCCATAAGAAGAGCTGTGCTACCTACGCAGTATGTTTTGTAAGGTAATAATACTGGATCCGTATCAAGGATACTAATATTAAGTGCTGAATTAATTGTAATAGTTCCATCTAAATTAATTGAAACTGTCCCTGAATTAGATGTTTTTGGTGGACAACAAACTGGATTAGAAACACAAGAACATCTTCTTCCTATTGGACCAAAGACCAAAGAAGAATCTTCTCCTGTTTTATTATTTATTGTAATTAAACCTAAAAGAGGATCAATACTAATACTATCATTTGTAGCTCCAGAAATTAATTCTCTTTGGCCTCTACCTATTGGAACCATGGAATCTATCGCTTTAAATTTTGCATCAAATTTAGTAATTGACCCCTTTAAAGCTTCTTCTTTCGCACTGAGATCTGTTATAGCTTTTGCTAGTTTTGTTGCATTCAAAGTATTATTTACTTTTTGAAGAGCTAAAGCAGCATTACGGGCAGTTAGATATGCCTTGTAATAAGCTTCATTTGCTGTTTTTGCATTTTTAAGTTCAGTATTTTTTGCTGTAGTTAAAACTTTCATCATACCTTCCATTGCTTTTATGTTTGAATCTATAGAAGTAAAATCATATCTTGGATCCAATGCTTGGTTTGGGGTTGTTAGAGCAACTTCTGCTTTTGCTGGAAGATAAGTTAAAGCAAGAACAGTTTTTGCACTAGCCTTACTGTAACCAATTCCATTTCTAGCTTCTATTGTGTAATAATACACCTTGCTTGAATCAGTAATTGAATCTGTAAAATCATAAGAAGTAGAAGTTATATTTTCCTTTACTAATATAGGATTTAAAGAACTTCCTTCGTATACTTTTACCCTATAATCTATCACTCCTGAAACAGCAGTCCAAGCAGCAATACGACTCACTCGACTCACTGAAATTCCTGCATTTACAGCAGGTCCTGTGGTGGCTGCTTCAGCTTTGCTTGAAATATAAGCAAAAATTCCACCAAGCACAACTAAAAATGACAGAACAATAACTAATGAATATTTTTTCATAATAAATTTGTTAAACTGATAATTTTTAATTAATAATAATGTCTTTACATATTATATAACATTAAAAAATAAGGGCAAGAACAATCAAATTAACAATAAAAAAACCACCCCTTAAGGTAGTTTTTCATTTTAATATTAAAACCTAATATTACTTAACAGTCTGCTTTTCATCAGCCTCGGCAATAATCTTTGCTCCAATTTCAATAAGATCAGGCATCAGAAGTATCCCCGTTTTTTTACATAAAAGATCTCCTTCTTTAGAAAGAAAAACACACACTGGGTTGAGATTGCATTTTATTTCATATTTTTTAGCTAGCTTTATCCCGTCCTTTTTTTCCATATCGATAAAAAGACAAATAAATTTGTCATTGTAAAACTCTCCGAGAGTGTCATTAGTAAGAATATTTTTTTTCATGAAACTACATCGGTCACAATGAGAAACATAACAATAAATAAAAATCGGTTTGTTCTCTTTTTTTGCTTTGATAAAAATCTTATCAAGATTTGTAGGTTTATATAGCTCTATTAAAGCTGGAGCAGATGCATTCACTGGAACGATTCCGTGTTGCATTTGAGGAAAAGCTTTAAAGACAACTCCAAGAGTTATCAATA
>JBAQNK010000032.1:0-1937 GCA_049303695.1 Minisyncoccia bacterium
CAACAAAAGAAATAGTTTGGAATGTTGGAGGAATTCCAAGAGGTACAGGCATAACCGAAACAGGGAGAGAAGTTTCTTTTCAAGTTGGTTTTACTCCTTCTCTTTCACAAGTTGCCACTACTCCTGTTCTCGTAAATGATGCAATTTTGACTGGGCATGATGATTTTGCTAATGTGGATGTACGGGTGAACAAAGCATCTTTGAATACTCGTCTTTCAAATGATTCTCTTTTCCCTCCTAACGGGGATAGAGTAACGGAATAAAAATATGTCAGATAAAAAAGAAAAAAAAGTTGATGATGATTTGATGGAAAAAATAGTTTCTCTTTGCAAGAGAAGAGGCTTTATTTTTCCTGGTTCTGAAATCTATGGAGGACTTGCGGGTACTTATGATTGGGGACATTTTGGTTTGGCTTTAAAAAATAATATAAAAAATTCTTGGTGGAAAAAATTCGTAGATTCTCGTCGTGATATGTATGGTATTGATGCGGCTATTTTAATGAGACAAGAAGTGTGGCAAAAAGCAGGGCATGTAGAAAATTTTGCAGATCCTATGGTTGAATGCGAAAAATGCAAGAAAAGATTTCGAGCAGATCAAATAGAAGAAAAAAATAAATGTGCTGGATCTTGTGGTGGAAAATTAGGAGAAACAAAACAATTCAATATGATGTTTGCTACGAAAGTAGGAGCTTCAGAAGATTCTTCGGCTACTTCATATCTTCGCCCAGAGACTGCGCAAGGAATGTTCGTAAATTTTAAAAATACAGTTGACGCTTTTCATCCAAAGCTTCCTTTTGGTTTGGCTCAGATCGGTAAAGCATTCCGTAATGAAATAACTCCAAGGGATTTTATTTTCCGTGTTCGTGAATTTGAGCAAATGGAAATAGAATATTTTGTGCGCGCTGAAGATTGGGAAAAATATTTTGAATATTGGAAAGATGAGATGGAAGAATGGATGGAAGAAGTAGGTATTGATATGAATAAAGTGCATGATATTGATATTGTAAAAGAAGACTTAGCTCATTATTCAAAAAGAACAACTGATTTTGAATTTGAATATCCTTTCGGGCAGAAAGAACTTTTTGGTCTTGCTTACAGAACAGATTTTGACTTAAAGAATCATGGTCTTGAATATGTTGATGAAGAAAAAGCAGAAAAGATAGTGCCACATGTGATAGAGCCAACTTTCGGAGTAGACAGAGCTATTCTTGCAATATTGCTTTCTTCTTATCGTGAAGACGAGAAGGAGGGGGAAGTTCGTTCATATTTAAAATTTAAACCTTCTATTGCGCCGGTTATTTGTGCTGTTTCACCTTTACTTAAAAACAAGCCTGAGCTTGTGGAATATGCTAATACAAAAGTTTTCGCTTCACTAAAAACAGAATTTGGACGTGTGATTTGGGATGATAATGGAAATATCGGGAAGCGTTATCGCAGACAAGACGAAATCGGTACACCATTTTGTATCGTAGTTGATTTTGATACTTTAGAAGACGATACAGTGACAGTGCGTGATCGCGACACAGGCGCTCAAGAAAGAGTGAAAGTAGAAGAATTAAAGAACTATCTAAAAAATAAAATAAATTAAAAAAGCACAGGAATGTGCTTTTTGTTTTTTATGATATTATGTTTGTAATATGAAATACACAAAAAAGATTTTACATAATGGACTTCGAGTTATCACTGTACCAATGAAAGACAATCCTACCGCTACGGTTTTAGTGCTTGTGGAAGCAGGTTCTAAATATGAAACAAAAAAGATAAATGGCTTGTCTCATTTTCTTGAACATATGTGTTTTAAGGGCACAATTAAAAGACCTAAGGCAATTGATATTTCTAAGGAATTAGATGCAATAGGAAGCCAATATAACGCTTTTACAGCCCAAGAATACACAGGTTACTATGCGAAATCAGATGCAAAGCATTTCAAGCAGATTT
>JBAQNK010000033.1:0-2846 GCA_049303695.1 Minisyncoccia bacterium
CATAATACATATTATAAACTAATTATAATTTTTGTAAATGCGGAGGCGGTGAGATTTGAACTCACGATTGAGTTTCCCCAATGCCGGTTTTCGAAACCGGTGCCTTCAACCACTCAGCCACGCCTCCTCTCTTTTAATTTCAATCTAACATCTTTTGCCATTTTTTCAAAAATAATATAGTATATAAACTACTTGGCCCTATCGTCTAACGGTTAGGACATCGGCTTTTCAAGCCGGTAATCCGGGTTCGATTCCCGGTAGGGTCACCATGAAGAATATTAAAAAAACAATAAAAGATCTTATATTGTTACTCTTGAATATAATTTTAGCTGGCTTAGTTCTAACATTTATAATTGTACTGATAATAACTTTTGATTCCCGAATATTTCTTAACACTGTCAACGATTACACAAAAATTATTATATCGTCCTGGCCAGGCACCATGTTGATTTTGGGTATTTTTCTTTTCACCACTCAAAGAGAAGCAATCTCACATTTTATAAAAAATAAACTTATTTCAGCTGGAATAGATGGGATTAGAGGAGGATCATCAGTAGAAGAAAAGAAAATTCTTGAAAATCAGAACAAAGCTGATGAAAAACCAAAGGAAAGTACCGAAAATACAACTATGTCAGTATCAACAACCATTTTGCCTAATTATCAAAAACTTTATACTCTTGAGAGTATTTACACAGTTATTTTTGGTAGTCAAATAAAATTACTTAAAAAACTACGATTAAATGGTGAAACAGGATTGTCTTACCAAGAAATTGCTGCAGACTTTGAAAAAACAAAAATAGAATCTTGGAATCACATGACTGAAAAATGGACCCTTGAAAAATATTTATCTTTTTTGTTATCTCAAAATCTTATTGAAGAAATAAGTGAAACAAAATTAAGTTACAAAATTTCTGTTTTTGGTATTGAGTTTCTTGATCACTTAGAGAAAAATAATTATAAAATGTTCAAGCCATTATAGAAAAACTCTTTATTTGATTAAATAAAAAATTTCAATTTGAAACCACTTGAGTCACAAACATTTTTCTTGACAATAAACATTGTCTATTCTAATCTTAAAAAGAATAAAAAAAATTAAAAAATGGAAAACATATTTTCACGAATAGCGGCAATAATACTTCTTATTATTGCATTTCCATTTTTAATTATTTGTATATTAATAATTAGAATGGAAAGTAAAGGAAACCCGATTTTTAAACAAAATCGCGTAGGTAAAAAAGGGGAAATTTTTACAATTTACAAGTTACGAACAATGCGATTAGGAACAGAACCAACTCATATTAATTCAGCAATTGAATTAAAAAGCACGATTGTCATCGTATAACTTATATGGGTAAATTTTTCAGAAAATATCACATTGATGAAATTCCGCAATTATGGAATATTGTTAAAAATGAAATGACATTCGTCGGCCCACGTCCCCTTATTATTCCAATGGTAGAAAAAAGATATTATGCTCCAAGAGATGAAAAAGTAACGCCTGGGCTAACTGGTCTTGCTCAAATTTCACTTCTTAGAGAAATAAAAGGATACAATACATCAAAATTAGACAAGCTTTATTGTAAAAAAAGAAATATAAAATTAAACTTGTTTATAGTTTGTATGACTCCAATTTATATCTTTTCTAGAAAAATTTAAAATACTTATATAAAATATATATAGGTATTTTTTAATTTAACAATAAAAAAGAGCGATTTTGAAAAATCACTCTTTAAATTTTAAGTTAATTTAACTATGTAAAACTCCTATTACTTTTGAATCTTTTCTTTTGATTAAAGAATCATTAAAAAGTTTCTTGTATCTTTCTTCAAAGAATTTTGAAGATCCATCCTGTTTTTCAAGCAGACTATTATCAGCTTTAAGTAAAAGTATGTATGTGTTTATTTCATCTACTTTTTCTAACCGATAAGTATGCTCTTTTGAAGGGATAGAAAGATAAACGATCTTCCATTTAACTTTATCCCATTCTTTAGAATAGCAGAAAAGTTCTTCTTTATTATTGATTATCCTTGCAACCTCAAAAAGATAATCAAGAACTTTAAGAAAGTTAAAATTCCTTTCATAAGCAGAAGCATTTTCAAAATGATTAGAAAATGTTTCATCAAACATTTTTTTAATTTGTTCTTTCATCTTCCAAGATTTTAAGATTTTTTCATAAACCAACAGGCACGTAGTGTTAAAAATACGCCAATTGCACCAAAGATAGGCACAACTACATAAGCGTATGTTTTTGGTATAGCATTACAAAAAGCTATTGCCGTGAAAAACAAAAAAAATCCCCAACTTAAGTTAGAATAAATTGTTTTGTCTTTTTTGCTTAATTCAGTCGATACTGGTGTTTCCATAATATATTTAATTTTAAAAAGGTTTTTACTCCTAAACAAATTCGTTTCAAATATACCATATAAACATTAAAAAGTAAATAGATAATTTATCCTTGAAAACATAAGCTTTATCAGCTATAATCTCCAAACATGAAGAAAGACAGAAAAATTAAAATTGTGATTTTAGCAGCTGGAAAAGGCAAAAGAATGCAAAGCGATTTGCCAAAAGTCTTGGCACCCCTAAAAGGAAAAAGTATGATCGGACACGTGCTTGAAGCAGTGCAAAAAGCTTTAGGTGAAAAACCGATAGCTATAGTCGGACATAAATCCGAACTTGGAGATTTGTGTTTTTATGTATTACAAAAAGAACAACTTGTCACAGGGCACGCTGTTTCTTGTGCTAAAGGAGATTGTGAAGAGGCAGAAGATATCGTAGTTCTTTCTGGTGATCAGCCTTTTATTAAAGCAGAAACTATAAAAAACTTGATAGAAAAACATTTAGAA
>JBAQNK010000034.1:0-2632 GCA_049303695.1 Minisyncoccia bacterium
TGATTTTTGAAATAGTATCCTTGAAACTCTCACGAGTGAAAAGAATTTTGCCATACTTGTTTCTTTGAGCATTAATTGATGATACTCCCATCATCAACATAATAATTAAGATAATTTTTGTTTTCATTATTAATTGGTATTAAATTTAGAAATTTAGTGAATTATTCCAACCTCCATAAAGAGTCTAAAATAATCCACCAAATTAACTAACAAAACCAATGTTTTCAAAGTTCTACTATTTAAGCGAACTATAACATAGTTATGATAAAAATCAAATAATCTAGTTGCTAGGTCTTGCCTAGTAATTTACTAAAAAATTTATTTCTGAAACTGTTTTGCGCCAAGCCATGCAAGTTCAAACACATTTCTTTGAGCATCTGCAATTTCTTTGCTTTCAATAATAACAGCAAACTTTTCTTTCCAAGAAACCATAAGAACTTTATCGTCATATATATCAGTTTCAACAGAAAAATAAAATTTTTCTTTAGGGACTATTAATGATTCTCGCATTTGTTCTGCATCTTTACTTATTATTGATAAACTACCTGAATCATTAGGGGCTATATTTTTAATTCTAATATTACGCTCTACTCTTTTTCTAATATAATTTTCTACATATTTTTGACCCACAGATTTAATGGCGTCACCTCCAACCGCATATGCTAAAATTTCTTTTTTTGTAGTTAAAGTATCTTCAAAAGCTTCTTTCATTCTCTCTTCTCCTTCATAATATTTAACTTTCGGCTTTTCTTTTTCATTATAAATAGAAAAAAGTTCTGGCAATAAGTCATAGGCTTGTTTTAATTTTTCTTGATTGTGTTTTATTTTATTTTCTAAAAATACAATCACTTTGTCTGGATTCTCTGCGACAAATTTTTGAATTTTTGTCTCACCAATTGAATTTACTAACCCATTGCTCACCAAAGATTCTAAAATATCATATCCAGTAGTACGATTTATTTTTGCTATTCGTGAAATCTCGCTAGTTGTGGATGGACCAAGTTCAAGAAGCGCTAAATAAACACTTGCTTCTTTGTCGCTAAAACCTAATTCTGTTAATTGATTTTTCTTAATCATTATACCTATCATTCTATTCCTAAAACTAATTTGTGTCAATATTTTTCCACAAATTATACTAAAAATATACTTATATATAAAAGATTATTTATAAAAAATAAAAATATATGAATATTTTTTGTGGAATTTTTTTGACAATATATTTACAAAATAATATAATTATTGCAGAATAATGTAAATTAAAAATCAAACATAAACTAAAAATAGGAGATTAAAAAAATGAAACCAACAAAATTTAGTGAAATCTATTTTCAACCATTTGAAATTTTTGGAAAATTACTTGAAAAAGCACTCCCCGACTGTTGTATTCGTAAACCCCGCAACAAAGACTGGCTAGATGCTGATTTAAATATAGATAAACCAGCTTTTAATTCTAATGTAATATATGTTGAGGAAAAAGCAGTGATATGCCCAAATGATGATTTTCAGTTTATGTTATCACATGACAGAATTCGTTATTTAAAAGAAAGAGAAACAATAATCTTAATTTCATGGGACAATATAACTCCATTTGATAAAACAGATATTGTTAATATTTATTTTAAATATAATAATTTAAAGATTGATGGTGATAATGATCCCTGGCTATCAGATGAAGCTGTTAGTAAAATAGAAAATTTATCCCACATATATAGTAGTTTTACTATTTCAAATTTTGATAACAAAAAATTTATTTCTAAATTGGATAAATTTTTAAAAATAAAATTTAATAATGATAATGAATTTAAAAAATGGGTTAAACAGAATATTGAAAAATGGATTGCCCGTGATGAAAATTTGCTTTATTGTGATCAAAATAAAAGTGACTTAGAAGAAATCTAAAAAACAAAATTAAAAAGCCTAATAAAATAATTAGGCTTTTTTTATAGTTTTATTAACTCTGGTTTAGCATCTTTCCCAAACCATTTTTGGGTTAATTTTTCTACGTTTTTTGTGATGTCCGTTACGAGGATTTTAGATTGTTTATTTTTAGAAAGTTTATTCTCAATTTCTGGATGTCTTTTAAAATACTCTTTTAATTTCTTTGGAATTATTTCATCTTGAGATATGACCTTTACCCGTCCTTTGGCGTGGTTTATCTTCTTTCCTAAAATCTTTCTAATTTCATTTTTATAAAAAGGATAGTGTGTGCAACCAAGAGCTAACGCTTGTATATTCTTCCCCTTAAATGGCTTTAAATATTTTTCAAGAAATGATTTTACTAAAACTTTCTCCCCTTCTTCTGCTAGAGGCACAAGCATCGGCGCAGGATTTTGAAAAACTTTTATCTTGTTATTTATTTTTTTTATTTCATCAAAAAAAGTATTTGATAAAACAGTTCCGTTCGTTGCTATTATTCCGATACTTTCATAATTAGCACACTCCTCTGCTGTTGGAATTAAAACTCCCAACACTTTTCTGTTGGGACTTGCCCCGCCAACGGCGGGGAAATTCTTTGGCAAATATTCTTGCTGTATTTTTCTAAGCGCTCTTGCTGAAGCGGTGTTGCAAGCTAAAATTATAATTTCACAATTTTCTTTTTTAAATAAATAATCAACCGCTTCCTTTGTAAATT
>JBAQNK010000035.1:0-2005 GCA_049303695.1 Minisyncoccia bacterium
GGATTTTTAGTTGTCGCTCTTTTCTTATTACTTTGGTACAGATTGCCAGGCTTGATAGCTGTGCTTTCTTTATGCATCTATGTGTCTATAATATTGGCTTTATTTAAACTCTTGCCTGTTACTTTAACGGCCGCAGGCATAGCTGGATTTATTATTTCGATGGGTATAGCTGTGGACGCAAATATCCTTATTTTTGAACGTGTAAAAGAAGAATTGCGTTCTGGAAGGACTATAAATGATGCTGTTTCTGCTGGATTCTCTCGAGCTTGGTTCTCTATCCGTGATTCAAATATTTCAAGTATTATAACTGCTGTGATTCTTTTCTGGTTCGGTACGCCTTTGATTAAAGGTTTCGCTTTGACACTCGGTATGGGAGTTTTGGTTTCAATGTTATCAGCAATTACGATTACAAAAATCTTTCTTTCAGGAGTTAATTTTATAGGTGAAAGTAGGGTTTCAAGATTTTTATTTAGTTCGGGAATTAGTTCAGGAATTTCAAAATAATTTATGTTTATAATAAATAACAAAAAAATATTCGTTGGTATATCAATAGTTTTGGTTATTCTATCTATCATTTCTATTTCCGTATTCGGATTGAAAGTCGGTATTGATTTTAAAGGGGGAGCATTAACCGAAGTAGCATACAAAACAGAACGTCCATTGCAGTCTGACTTAAATACATCTTTTGAGGCTTTAAATTTTGGTTCTGTTCTTATCCAGCCAACTGGAGATTTAGGCTACATAGTAAAATCTCGTGATTTAAATGAACAAGAACATGCTCTACTTTTGACTACTCTTTCCCAAAACGGGAAAAATGTTCTTGAAGAAAAAAGTTTCAATTCCATTGGTCCATCAGTCGGACGAGAGCTTACAAAGAAAGCGATTATTGCTATCATTTTGGTTTCTTTAGCAATTATTTGTTTTATCGCTTACGCTTTTAGAAAAGTTTCAAAACCAGTTTCTTCTTGGAGATACGGAATCATAGCTATTGCCTCACTCTTACATGATGTGATTATTCCAATCGGTCTTTTCGCGGCTCTTTCGCATTATTATGGCGCAGAGCTAGATACTCTCTTTGTGGTGGCAGTTCTTACTATTCTTGGTCTTTCAGTTTCAGACACGATTGTTATCTTTGATAGAATCCGTGAAAATCTAAAAAATAGAGTTGAGACAAGTTTCAATGATACTGTTGGAAAAAGTTTAGAACAATCATACGTACGATCTATTTGTACTTCACTCACTGTTATCTTAGTATTGCTTTGTCTATTCTTTTTCGGTCCAGCTTCTACAAAATATTTTGCTTTAATGTTAACTGCTGGTATGTTCTTTGGAACATATTCATCAATTTTCTTAGCTTCTCCGCTTTTGGTTCTAGTCGAAGAGTGGCAGAAGAAAAAATAGTTTTTTATTAACTAATAATTAAATATTATGATGTATCTTTGGATAATTTTAGGGATTGTGATTTTATGGGCAGTTTATTCTTTTAATCGTTTTGTTTCTTTAAAGAACAGAGCACATGAAGCTTGGGCTGATATTGAAGTTCAATTAAAACGCAGATATGACCTTATTCCTAATTTAGTAAATACAGTTAAGGGATATGCTACACACGAGTCTTCAGCATTTGAAAATGTAACAAAAGCAAGATCAGCAGCCATGGGCGTGCAAGGTCCTACAAAAGGTCATGCAGAAGCTGAAAATATGCTTACAGGCGCTTTGAAATCTATTTTTGCTATAGCTGAAGCTTATCCAGATTTAAAGGCAAATCAAAACTTTTTAGGTTTACAATCAGAACTTTCTGATACAGAAAATAAGATTCAAGCTGCACGAAGATTTTATAATACAAATGTTCGTGATTTAAATATTAGTATTCAAAGTTTTCCTTCAAATGTTATTGCTGGGGCTTTCAAGTTTTCTAAAATGGAATTCTTTGATTTGCCAGACAATGATGTTGCTCAAAATCCAGTCGAAGTTAAATTTTAATAATTAATTAAAAAAATTTATGACA
>JBAQNK010000036.1:0-13839 GCA_049303695.1 Minisyncoccia bacterium
ATCCCCTTCCTTTAAAATTTTCTTTTCACTTGGAATCCCATGCACAACTTCATCATTAACCGACACACACAAAGCCGCAGGATATGGCGTATTTGCTCCTTCAGGATGATAATTCAAAAAAGCTGGAGAATCACCCATTTCACTTATAAGTTTTCTGGCGTAGTTATCTAACTCTTTTGTAGAAACACCAGGCTTTATAATGTTTTTTACGCCATTAAGAACAGAAGCCAAACGCTTCCCTCCTTCTCGTATTATTTCTATTTCTTCTTTTGTTTTTATTATTATTGCCATAAATTTTTTAATATACTTCTTGCTGATAACATTTCTCACAATAAACTATTTCGTCACCTTCTGATGAATACCCTGTCTTGAATTCTTCTCCACAATGACCATCTCCATGAACATGTTTAACTGTATTTTTATATTTACCTGTATCATCTGAAGTTCCAGCACACATACATTTTCTTTCGTATAATTGAATTTTCAGTCTGTCGTTTATCCTTCTTTCATGTCTACATTCACTACAAATATTAGGAATTGGTAAATTTTCTTTTCTATAAAAAATTAATTCATTTTCTAAAATTCTATATGGATTTTTACAATTATCACATTCTATAACATCTTTTAGAATATCATCACTAACTTCACTAATTAAATCTGGAAGTTCTGAAACTTTTTTTGTAATTTTATATTCCCCAGGAGAAACTTCAATCCAAAAAAAGCCGTTTTTTATTGCTTCTTTTTTTGTCATTTGGAAATGCTGTATTGCAATAGTGTTATTATAACCAAAAGGAGAAAACTCTATTGGAAAAAATTCTCCATATTTATAAATATTTCCTTTTTTATCTATAAAAGGTATCTCATCCATATGTTTTTTTATTTTTTCTATCATTAAAAAATATTCTTCCTTAGAATATTGCTTATTGAAAATACAATATTGTTTTTTCTTCAAGCCAACACAACCAAAACAATCTGAACAGCTGAATAAATTCATGCAATATTCGATATTATGACAAGAAGGCCAAGAATTATATGAAAACATAACATTGTATGAATTTTCCCCACAAAGACAGGTTTCATAATGTAATTCCATATTATCTCCCCAAACACTTGTGTCATAACAATCCTTATTTTTAGGAACTTGTAAATATTGACAATATTTCATATTTTCTCCATCTCTTATAAAATAACTTTCATTTACATTTTTACAATTTATCACATATGATCCAGTAGAATTTAAATTCTTTAAACCTTGATGATATTTATTTGGCTGAGTTTTCCAAAAATTTCTAGCTTTTTCTCTAAACTTTAAAAGACCAGAAATAGTATTAAGATTCATCTTTTCTAACTCTTTAAAATAATTTTCTTTAGTATATTGCTTGTTAAAAATACAATAAGAGGAACTACGTAGATTTTTGCAACCAAAACAATTTGAACAACTAATGCAACTACGACAAAAATAAAGATTTTGTGATTCTTTACATATCATTGAAAAATAACATTGATAGCAACTTTCTAGCCAAAGACACTCATAACATCTCTCAGATTTGTTTATATGAGAATTATCTATACAATCTTTAGAAAGATCAATTCCATTCCCATACATACAATTTTCAGAATAATTAGAACCAAAACATAAATAGCAATTTTTTAAGGCTGTTGCATTTGCGCAATATGGACTATTAATCATACGAATAACAAAAAGATTTAGTACTGGCATTTCTTTTTCTAATTCTTTAAACTGTTCAAAAAAATTCACAGAAAAATCATATTCTCTTCCATAACTCATGGAATCCCAATTATCACTATGCCATTCTTCTTGAGTAATAATTTTTCTATTACTTTCTTGTGGATATAAAGAAAAAATATCTTTACCAGTAAACGCATCTTTTACTTTAAAAAATCTTCTTTCATTTCTAAACACAAATCTTCTTTCTGCACGACAAAGTGGGCAAAAAGTTGGTGGAGGAACTTTTATTTTTTCATAAAAATTAAAATCTTCAGGCTCAATAGTGAACTCTTTTTTACAATTTTGACATATTTTATTTTCACTTAAATTACTCATTTTATTACCGTCCCTAAAAATTTCTCTCCATTTAAGCATTTAGCCAAGTTATCAATCGGCTTTCCATTCATGATTATTACCTCTATGCCCTCTTCCTCGGCCATTTTAGACGCAATAGGATCAAATGGTGAGTTAAGCCCCGGATTCCATTCTTTCGGGATAATTGAACGATATTCTGCCCAAGATATGTTTTCAATTTTTTTAGCATTTGGATTTACTTTGGGATCGGAATCATAAACATAATCAATATTAGAAATATTTATAACTTTTTTCGCACCAATATTTTTTGCGAGTAATATTGCGTCAAAATCAGTACTGCATCCTGGTTTCCAGCCAGCGCCGATCATTATTGATTTATTAAAGTCTACTGGCAATGTCGGATTAATAATAATTTCACTATTTGTAAGGTCTCCAAAAACTAAACGTACAAACTCAGCGTTAAAACGCGTTGCATAAATTCCAAGCCAATCAAGCTCTTCATGAGAAGGTTTTGATATTTCTTTTAATGCATCTTGATATCTTCGGCAAACCTTTCCTCCTCCAGTTATAATCACAAACTTTTTTCCCTTTTCTATGTGAGAAAGAATTAATGATTTAAAATCTTTTAAGAAAGAAACATCTACATTATCTGGAACAATAAGCGAGCCACCCAATGAGATAATGATTGTTTCTTTTTCCATTTTAGAAATTTAGAGCTTTAATAATATCTTTATGAACATCTTCGACAGACTGTTCCCCATTTATAGTATATATTTCATAATTCTCTTTATCTCTAAAATAATTCATAGCTGGAATCACATTGTTTTCATATTCATTAAATCTTTTTAGAAGCCCTTCTTCAGTATCATCATGTCTTCCACGCAAAAGATTTCTTTTCATTGCTTCTTCCTTATCAACTTCAATATAAATTATTTTTATATTTTCACGTTTAAAAAATTTCATCATCGCCTCAAAACTTTCTGATTGCGCAACTGTCCTAGGATATCCATCAGCAAACAAATTTTTGTCCTGATCTAAAGATGAAATTAAAATATTAGTGAAAAGCGAAGAAGTTAAAAAATCAGGCTGAAGCTCGCCTCTATTCATTGAGTCTTTAATAATTTGTGCTGTAAAATTATTTAATTCTAGTAGTTTTCTAAAGGCATCTCCCGTTCCAGCATAAACAGCCTCCTTATCACCCTTATTTTTCATAAAATCCATAAGAAGCTTAACTTGTGTCCCCTTGCCAGATCCAACTTGTCCAAAAAATACGAATGTTTCAGTTTGCATGTCTTCTATAATACAAAATAAAGCTTGAATAATCAAGGATTATATAATAGAATCATTCTATGGAAAAACTTGGATTCAATCTTGCTCTAATGGGAATGATAACTTCTGGAAAAGACACTCAAGCTAACATTCTGAAAACAAAATATTCATTAAAAACAATAGAAACGGGAAAATACTCCCGAATGCTTTTAAAAGCAAAAAATAAAGATGGAGATCGAGCAAGAAAAACAGTAGGAAAAGGAAAACCATTACCAGTTGTTTTAATGAAAAAATTTTTAATAAATGAAATAAGTAAAAAAAATAAAAATAAAGATTTACTTTTTATTGGAGGACCAAGATTAAAACCTGAAGCTCAACTCGTAAAAAAAATACTTGATTCAAGTAAACAAAAACTTCTTGTTGTATACATAACACTTCCTGATAAAGAAGTTTACAGACGTTCAATTTCTCGCCAGTCTGGATTAGCAAAAGATATTTACAAAGTCCTTGATGCAAAACATCTTATAGCCCCAAGAATAAAATGGCATAAAGAGCAAGTAGGAAAAACTGTAAAATATTTTGATAAACTAAAAATTCTTAAAAAAATAAATGGCAACCAGTCAATTTCTAAAGTTACAAAAGAAATAGAAAAAGCAATAAAAGAATACAAATCAAAAAATTAATTATTTTTTGATTTGCTCTGGTAGTATAAAATTATGCTCCCCTCCTAAAATTGGAGTAAGTTCAAGTTTTTCGCCATTGTTATAATAAACCTTAGTTAACTCAATCTCGTCTATAAAATTATCAACTAAAGCAATACAAGGATTATTTCCGTTTTCCACAACAAAAAGATTATTCCCTTCTTTAAAAATATTTTTATATTTACTAATAAATTCTTCAATCTTTTCAGTCACATCTTCATCTCCAGAAACTTTAAGTACAGAATACTTCTCAGGCTCCTCAAAATATTTATCAAGATCTTCCCAACTAACTTCTCTCTTTTCAGAAGAACTAGAATCTTCCTTTGTAAAATTAATAATATCTATCACTAATTTTCTTGCTTCTTTTATATCAGAAACATTAACAATCTGTTTTGCATATTCACCAACTCTTTCTTCAAATTGATTTTTCTTTGTATTATCTTGCGATATATTTAATCCTTCCATATTTCATATAATACAGCTTTTAAATTTTTTGTCCATACAAATTAAAAACTCCCTTTCGGGAGTTTTTAAAATTCAGTTTATTTTTTCTTCTTATCTTCTTCTTTCTTGAAAGGTACACCTAGAAGTTCATAAAATGCGAAACCTTCTTCTTTTGTTTTAGCAGTTGAAACCATTGTAATAGAAAGACCAAAAACATCTTTAATGTCTTCGTCTGCTGTTTCAGGAAAAATTGTATGTTCTTTAATACCAATTGTAAGATTACCAACATTGTCTACAACCTTACGACTAATTCCACGAAAGTCTTTTGTACGAGGAAGTGCAATATTTAAAAGTTTTTCTAAAAACGCATACATTCTCTTCCCACGGAGAGTAACCATAACTCCAACAGGATCACCTTGGCGGATTTTAAAAGATGCAATTGATTGCTTTGCTCCACGAAGCGCAGATTTTTGACCTGTGATTTTTGCTATACGTTCCGCAATAGCATCATTTTTATTTTTATCTTTTTTAACTGCTGTACCTGTGCCAACGTTCAAAACTATCTTTTTTAATTTTGGCGCAGCCATAGCATTCTTATAATGAAAAACACTTTTCATTTTTTCAAATGCTTGTGCTTCTTTTTCTTTTATCGTTAAATGTTTCATATATTTATATTAAATTTCTTGGTTACTTTTACGTGCAATACGGATCATTTTGTCGCCTACTTTTTTCTTTCCAATACGTGAACCTTTTCCTGTTTTTGGATCTACTATCATCACATTTGAGGCATGCATTGGCATCGCAATACTTAATATTTGTCCTTTTTCTCCAGATTTTCGTGGACGTTGATGTTTCTTCATCATATTTATACCCTCAACTACAACTCTATTTTCTGCAACTAAAACACGGACAATTTTTCCTTTTTTGCCTTTATCTTTTCCTGTTACAACTATTACATTATCTCCTTTTTTTAGTTTCATATTTTTAATATTAAAAATTTATTAAATTACTTCTGGTGCTAAAGATATTATTTTCTGGAATCCCTTTTCTGCCAATTCTCTTGGGATAGGACCGAACACACGTCCAGCTTTTGGATCTTTTTTACCTTTTTCTAAAATAACTACAGCATTGTCATCAAAACGAATATAAGATCCGTCTTTTCTTCTGTATGCATTTCTTGTACGAACCACGACAGCTTGATGCACATCTTTTTTCTTTACAGCCTTTCTAGGTTGAGCAACTTTTACAGAAATGATAACTAACTCCCCGAGTGTAGCATATCTCTTGTGAGCAGAACCTAAAACCTTGAACACCTTTCCTACGGTGCCTCCAGCATTGTCTGTTATTTTTACTAATGTTTCTGGTTGAATCATAAAATTATTTTACTACTTTAAATCTTTTATCTTTTGAAATCGGCCTTGTTTCTATTATTTCTACATTATCCCCTGTTTTACAAGTATTATCTTCGTCGTGCGCTTTATATTTCTTACTAACTTTATAAAACTTTCCATATTTGGGATGTTTTAAAAATCTTGAAACAGAAACAACAACAGTTTTATCCATCTTGTCAGAAACTACCACGCCTTTTAAAACGTTTCCTTTATTTTCCTTTTTTTCTTTTGTTGTTTTTGTCGCCATATATTATTTATTATTATTTTTATTCAATTCTGTTAAAACTCTTGCTACTTGTTTTCTTAATGAAACAGGCTCCTTTACATTCTTTGATTTAGATCCTTCTGATTTAAATCTTAGAACTCTAATGCTTTCTTGCAAATCAATAAGCTTCTTTTTTAGCTCATCTTTTTTCATCCCTTTTAAACTTTCTAATTTTTTTGACATATAAAATAATTATTTATTATGAACTCTTGAAACAATTCTTGTTTTTAAAGGAAGTTTTGTTCCAGCTTTTCTTAAAGCTTCTTTTGCAACTGATTCTTCAACTCCGTCAACTTCAAAAATAATTCTTCCTGGAAAAACTTCAAAACAATATCCTTGTGGATCTCCTTTACCCTTTCCCATTCCTACCTCTGCAGCTTTTGCTGTATAAGGACGATCTGGAAAGATTCTAATCCAATATTTTCCAGCCTTGGTTAAAGTACGAGATATAACTTTTCTAGCAGACTCGATTTGATTTGATTTTACTCGTGACTGAGTTTCAGCTTTAAGCCCAAAAGACCCAAAGGCTAGTTTCGTTCCTCTTGTTTCTGGTGTCATAGCTTTTGGATTTAAACGTCCAGTGTGCCATTTTCTAAATTTTACTTTTTTTGGTACTAACATATATTTATATTAATTCTTAATCTCTTTTTTCTTTTTATCTGCAAAGATCTTACCACGATAAATCCAAACTTTTATACCTATATCTCCGTATGGCAAATGAGCTCTTTCTCTTTTAAAATCGATATCTGCACGAAAAGTCTGAAGAGGGATAGATCCGCGTTTTAATTCTTCTGTACGAGCGATTTCAGCTCCACCAAGTCTTCCTGAAAGAACAACGCGTGCTCCTTCCACTCCATGAGCAGACATAACTTTTTCAATGATTTGTTTAATAACTCTGCGGTACGGCATTCTTTTTTCTAAGCCTTCAGCAACCATAAATGCTACTATTGCAGCATCAGCCTCAGGATTTGTAACTTCAACAATTTCAAGCTTAAAATCTTCTGATCTTGTAAGCTTTAATTTATCCATTTTCTTTAAAATTTCTTCTTTAAGCTTTGTTGCTCCTTCTCCACTTCTACCGATGATAAGACCTGGACGAGAAGTTTTGATTATAAAACGAGTAGCTTTTCTACTTCTTTCAATTTCGATTGAAGAAACATACATTCCGCGTAATTTCTTTTCTAAATATTCACGCAAAAGAACATCCCCTTTTAGGTAATCGCAATATTTTTTAGGATCAGCAAACCAGCGAGATTTCCAATCTCTTAATATTACTAATCTATGTGCGTATGGATGAACTATTTTTGACATAAAATTATTTTACTTTCTTTTCTTTTACTGTTTTAACTTTTTTAACTGTCTTTTTTTCTATTTTCTTTACGGCTTCTTTTTTTGCTTCTTTCTTTTCTTCTTTTATTTTTGGTGCTTTTGCCTTATTTTCTTTTTCACCAAGAACTAAAGTGATATGGCTTGTACGCTTGTTTATTCTGTGACCAGTACCCATGGCAGCTGGCATCATTCTTTTCATAACTATCCCTTTATCAACTCTTATTTCTTTAATAAATAAATTTTCTACTTCTCTTCCCATTTGTTTAGCATTTGCTACAGCTGATAGAAGAAGTTTCTTTACTGGATCTCCTGCACGCTTAGCCAAAAAATCAAGCTCTGTTATTGCTCTTGAAACGTCTTTTCCTCTGATTAGTCCAGCAACTAAGCGAACTTTTCTTGGAGACTGTCTGTAATTTTTTAAAAATGCTTTCATCTTATTAATTTAAATTATTTCTTTTTATCAGCCACTGCTGCAGTAGCAGCTTTAGCTTGTGTTATTTCAGCTTCCTTTTTCTTTTGTTCAAGTTCTTTCTGCATCTTACCTCCATGTTTAATAAACTTTCTGGTTGGAGAAAACTCACCTAATCTGTGCCCAACCATATCTTCTGTTACGATAACTTCAATATGACTTTTCCCGTTATAAACACCAAAAGTAAAGCCCACCATTTCAGGAGCTATCTGACATGCTCTTTTCCAAGTTTTTACCATTGGAGTTTGAAGAGGGTTTTTGCCAGCTATTTTTTTCAAAAGCCTTTCGTCGATATTTATACCTTTTTTAATTGATCTTGTCATAAATTACAATAAATAAAGCCCGAAACCGAGCTACGTTTCATACTAGCAAATTTAAACGTAAAGTCAAATATAAGTTGTATATATTCTATATTTTACAATTAAAAATTAAATAAAACAAAAATCCCCTTTCGGGGATTTTTAAAATTTTTTATTGAGACTTTCTTGATTTACCAGTCTTTCTTCTTGAAACCATGAATACGTTTGAATATTTCTTTGGATGACGAGTCTTTCTTCCTCCAGTAACTTTACCCCACATAGTCTTTGGTCTCTTTGTTCCTCTACCCTGTCTTCCTTCTCCTCCTCCGTATGGATGGTCTACTGGGTTCATGGCAGTACCTCTAACTGTTGGACGAATACCTTTCCAACGACTACGTCCTGCTTTACCATAATTTTCTAAGTGATGTTCTTCGTTTGAAACAGTTCCGATACATGCCCAACAATTTTCAGAAACTTTTCTAATTTCAGTTGAAGGCATTTTTAAGTTTGTGTATCCATCAGCATTAGCGACAACTTGAGCAAAAATTCCTGCTGATCGTCCTATCTTTGATCCTCCACGAGGTTTTAATTCTACATTATATACAAATGTTCCAACTGGAATATTTTTTAAAGGTAATCTATTTCCTGCAGTTAATTCTGCTTTTTCGGAAACGATAAATGAATCTCCTGGCTTAACTGATTTTGGTAATATTACATATCTTTTTTCTCCATCTTTATAAACAGCCAAACCAATAAAAGCTGAACGGTTTGGATCATATTCTACAGACTTTATTTTTGCAGGAATTTCTTTTTTGTCATACATAAAATCAACATCTCTGAAAAGACGCTTGTGTCCTGCTCCTTTATGACGAGTTGTAATGCGTCCTTGACTATTTCTTCCAACAGAACGTCTAAATCCATGAGTCAGTGACTTCTCAGGTTCTGTCTTAGTCAAAACTCCACGATATGTGACATTCGTCATCTGTCTTCTTGATTTACTTGTAGGATTGTATGTTTTCATAACTTATTAAAAATTTAAATAATTTCTATCTTATCCCCTTCTTTTAAATAAACGAGAGCTTTTTTTCCGCCTCCTTTAGCTCCTTCTTTTCCTCTAACAAAAATCACTTTTCTTGGAACTGCTAAGATATTTACCTTAACTGGTTTTACTTTATAAAGTTCAAAAATTGCTTTTTTTATTTCTGTCTTATTTGCAGATTTTGGAACATCAAAAGTATAAACATTCTGTTCAGCATGAAAAGATGCTTTTTCGGTGATCCTTGGCTTTTTAATTATTTTCATCGTTATCATATATTTTAAAAATTATCCACGTGATTCTAAAAACTTAACACTCTCTTCTGGATTTTCAATCAAAAGATATTGGTAATTCAATACATCAGCTGGATTTAAATTCTTAACAAAAACTATTTCAAGTTGAGGCAAATTTCTAAAACTCTTTTCAGCTTTTTCACCTCGTCCAAATAAAGCAACAAGAACTCTTGGCTTTTTGGATCCTGCAAGTGGTTTAAAGCCTGAAGCTTTTGCTAAATTTTTCATAACTTCTACTGCAGTTTTTGTTTTTATCTCAGACAATGCTAAAGAATCAACAAAAAGAATTTCTTCATCTTTTAATTTTCTTGATAGAACAGAAAAGAGAGCTTGAGCACGCATAGTCTTTGAAATTTTTCTCTTATAATTTTTTTCTGCAAGTGGTCCATGAGTAACACCTCCACCAACCCAAATAGGACTTCGAATAGATCCATGACGAGCACGTCCAGTTCCCTTTTGTTTCCATGGCTTCTTTCCTCCTCCACTTACTTCACCTCTGCCTTTAGTATCAGCTGTACCAGCGCGCTTATTAGAACGCATTCCTTCTACAACTTGGTGAACTAAGTCGGCACGCCATTTTGCAGAAAAAACTTTTTCTGGAAGAGAAATTTTCCCTGCCTCTACTCCTTTTTGGTTGTATATTTTTGATTCCATAAAATAAACTATCTTGAAATTATTTCAACTAAACTACCACGCTTCCCAGGTATCGCTCCTTTTATAAGCATAGTATTATTTTCTTTATCAATAAAAATAACTTTTAGGTTCTTCTGAGTAATACGATCTTGACCCATTCTTCCTGCCATTCTCATTCCTTTTGGAACGTGTGTTCGGAGACCCCCTCCGATTGAACCTGGCTCTCTTTCTGAGTGCTTCTGACCGTGACTTCTAGGTCCTCCACCGAAACCGTGACGCTTCACAACTCCTTGGAAACCTTTACCCTTTGAAACACCTGAAACCATTAATTTATCACCAATTTCAAAAGAAGAAACGTCAATTACATCTCCTTCTTTTACATCAACTGTGTCTGTAGGTTTTAATTTAAACTCTTTAAGAGTTTTATAAAAACCACCTTTCATTTGTCCTTTGGTTGCTTTATTAATTCTGTGTTCTTTTTGAGTGCCAAAACCAACTTGCACAGAATTGTAACCATCCTTGGATTTTTCAAAAACTCGAGTCACAGTTACAGGACCAACTAAAACAGCTGTCACAGGAATAACTGTACCGTCTTCGGAAAAATACTCCATCATATTTTCTTTTGTTCCAAGAATTAATTTCATATCTATATTTATTACTTTTATAACATCTTCACATCAATATCAACTCCAGAAGGAAGTGAAAGATTTGTAAGCGCTTCAATTGTCTTAGCTCCAGGATTTATAATATCAATCAGTCTTTTGTGTACTCTTATCTCAAATTGTTCTCGTGTATTTTTGTAAATAAAAGATGCACGGTTAACTGTATATTTTTTGATCTCTGTTGGCAAAGGAACAGGCCCGACGACAGTCGCATCATAACGCATAGCTGTGTCTATAATCTGTTTTACTGACGCATCTAGAATCTTGCTCTCGTAAGCACGAACTCTGATACGAAGTACAACCTTGCCGTCTTCTTTCTTTTCTTTAGCTTTTGAAACAGGCTTGGTTGCTTTCGCTTCCTTGACCGTTTTAGCTACTTTCGGCTTTTTTATTTTTGTTTCTGATGTTGTCATGAACTAAATTGCAATCTTAATTTATTAAGCAAGAATCTTTGTAACAACCCCTGCGCCTACTGTTTTACCTCCTTCACGAATAGCAAACTTTTGTGATTCTTCTAGTGCAATAGGAGTAACTAATTTAACTGTAAGTTTTGCTGTATCTCCAGGCATAACCATTTCTACTCCATCAGCAAGAAGAACATCTCCTGTAACATCTGTAGTTCTGATGTAGAATTGAGGCTTGTAACCTTTGAAGAATGGAGTATGACGTCCACCTTCTTCTTTTTTCAAAACGTAAACTTCACAAGTAAAGTTATCGTGTGGAGTAGTTGTTCCTGGCTTACATAGTACTTGTCCTCGTGTAATGTCTTCTTTTTTAAGACCTCTTAGGAGGATACCAGCGTTATCTCCAGCCATACCTTCTTGTAAGTTCTTATTAAACATTTCAATACCTGTAACTGTTGTCTTTTGAGTTGGTTTTATTCCAACAATTTCAACTTCTTCACCAACTTTTACTACTCCTCTTTCAATTTT
Source organism: Minisyncoccia bacterium (assembly GCA_049303695.1). Taxonomy (GTDB): domain Bacteria; phylum Patescibacteriota; class Minisyncoccia; order Phycocordibacterales; family UBA9973; genus UBA9973. The sequence continues at coordinate 11,768 of JBAQNK010000036.1, forward strand.
ACCTGTTACAACTGTTCCACGGCCTTCAATTGAGAAAATATCTTCAACTGGCATAAGGAATGGTTTAGTTGTATCTCTTTCTGGAACTGGGATATAAGTATCAAGAGCATTAGTTAATTCAAGAATTTTCTTTGCCCATTCATCGTTAACATCTTTTGCTTCAAGACCCTTAAGTGCTGATCCTTTAATAACAGGAGCATTTGCACCATCAAAACCTTGTTTTGTTAGAAGTTCACGAATTTCTTCTTCAACCATATCAATCATGTCTTTATCATCAACCATATCGCACTTGTTTAGAAATACGATAATTCGAGGTACACCAACTTGTTTTGCTAACAAAACGTGTTCACGTGTTTGTGGCATAGCACCATCAGTAGCAGCAACAACCAAAACCGCACCGTCCATTTGAGCGGCACCTGTGATCATGTTTTTAATATAGTCAGCGTGTCCTGGAGCGTCGATGTGAGCATAGTGACGAGTTGCTGTCTCATACTCATTGTGAGAAATGTTAATTGTGATTCCACGAGCTTTTTCTTCTGGAGCATTGTCGATTTGACTAACATCACGGAGTCTAACTTGGTTTCCGTTTAGATTTAACACATGCAAAATAGCTGCTGTTAATGTTGTCTTACCGTGGTCAACGTGACCGATTGTTCCCACATTTACGTGTGGTTTATCTCTTTTAAATTCTTCTGCCATATTATTATGGATTAATAGTTAAAACTTAACATACGAGAAGTTGCTAAGGCTTAATTACTAATTTAAATTAAAATTATTAATAATTACTATTTCTTTACTTTATAAAAAAAGCAATAGAAAAACTGCCAAAGTGCAGTTACGTTCTATAGTAGCAAATTAAAAAACATTGTCAAATTCAAAAAATAAAAGCCTCATTGTTTTACACAACAAGGCTCTTTAATCAAAGTAAAATAAAAATTCTTTTTCTTTTTCTCCCTTAGGATTTAACTCCATTTTTCCTGAAAAATTAATATTTTGATACTTTTTAATTAATTCATCACGAACATCTTCTTTCATTATATACAAATCATCATATTCTAAATATGACAAAGAATTTACGGGGACATGAACACATTTATTTTCATGATCTATTTCACTTTGTTCAATAAAAAAATCTTTTTTAAATTGCATATTTTCCATATTGTTATTTAATTTGTTCAAATTTATAATAAACTTACATTTTTAAAATAAGCTTGTCAAACAAATTTCGTATAATAACTATATACAATTTGCATCGGTACCAGTTGAGATTCCTTGCCACGCAGCACCGTCATAAAAACACAACTCATTCCCTGTTGTATCTACATACAAATCACCAGCAACTCCAGTTGGAGCACTTGCTCTTGGTGCAAGATTTAAGACATTATTAATATTAAGTTTTGCATTTACAGTTAAAATTTGATTTGCTGGAGTTGAATCAAAAACTCCATAAACCAAAGCGCTGGCTCTACCATCAGCTTCATTAGTTCTAGATTGATTGTCTATAAATAATTTATAATTTCCTGTTTCATAAAACCCTGCAGAATTTCCAAGAAACACATTACCGTCACCAGCCGTATTGGAAGTCCCTGCTCCTATTCCTATGGCGGTATTAAAATTACCTGTTATGTTATTTTGAAGAGCAGATTCACCAACAGCTGCATTCCATCTTCCAGATGTGTTATTTTGAAGAGCTGATCCTCCAAAAGCTGCATTGTAATTTCCAGTTATATTTTGCAAGAGTGCAGAATATCCAACCGCAACATTATCTCCCCCTGTTGTATTATGATTAAGTGCATTTACCCCAACAGCAGTATTCGCAGGCCCACTTGTATTGGCATAAAGTGCTCCTGCACCAACACCAGCATTGTTACTTCCAGCTATATTGTTATAACCTGTTTGATAACCAATAAAAGTATTTGGAGTACCTATCGTATTTGAATATCCAGCTTGATAACCAATTGCTGTATTTTGAGCTCCTGTTGTGTTTGAACGAAGGGCTTCCGTTCCATTTGCGGTATTATAACTACCTGTTGTATTAGAATAAAGAGTAGCATCCCCGTTGGCAATATTAT
>JBAQNK010000037.1:0-1610 GCA_049303695.1 Minisyncoccia bacterium
TTGCCTTTTTTTAACGTTTCTCTGCCATGAAGTCCCCAGGTTACACCAATAGATTTAACACCACATTCATTTCCTTCTAAAATATCCCCTAAAGAATCTGTGATAAACACAACATCTTTTGGCAAAATTTTATATTTTTCCAGGATACTATTAATTTTTATAATCTTGCTTCCATGAACATCTATTCCTAAAATTTCTGAGAAGCAATTTTTTAAATTTTCTTTTATCAAAAAATCGTTAATTAAATAACTTTCAGTCGAAGAAACTATAATAAAAATATATTTTCCACATAAAGATAAGATGGTCTGATGCAAAACATCATTTATTTTAATTTTTTCTATTTCTTCTTTATATTTTTCTTTAAAATCAGATGGAATTACATGGGAGTTTTTTTCAACAGCATTTTTTATCCCTTCAACAAAACTACCATTAGAAAAATCTTGAAATTTCTCCCAAGTAAAATTAGGATTCTTTTCTTTATGAATTCCAAAAGCAAATTCAAGTGTGTTTGCCAACACTCCATCAAAATCAAAAATAACTAATTTCATAAATTACTTTACAATTTTAATTTTAAAAGCGAGATTATCTACTTTTATTTCATCCCCACCATTTGCAGAAAATTCTATTTTTGAGACTAAAGCAGTCTTTTTTATTTCAGTTTCAAATTTTTGAATTAGTTTTTTAGCTTCATCGTTTGATTCAACAATCAAAGAAATAACATCGCTTGGCGTTAACAAGGCTTTCTTTCGCATATCTTGAATAGCTCGCACAAGTTCACGATAGCTTCCCTCTTCTTTCAATTCTTCTGTTATTTCTATATCAAGCAAAACTTCACTTTCAATTTTTGAATTCTCAGAAATTTCTTTTACATTTAATTCATCTTTTATTAACTCTGAATATTCAAAATTTAATTTATAATCTTTCACTTCAATTCTTGAAAGTGGCTGACGAACTTTTATCCCCGCTTTTTGACGAGCTTCAAGTCCAAGTGAAACTATTTTTCTAACTTCTTCCATATCTTTTAATATTTCAGAATTTATTTTATTAGAAACAGGCCAACTTTCTAAATGAACGCTTTCTAAATCGGCTTCATTTTTTAGTTTTAACCAAATATCATCAGCGGAAAATGGAGCAAATGGAGCCATTATTTTCGCTAAATTTTTCAAAACAAAATATAAAGTTTGTTTTGCCTCCTTGTCTCCTTCTTTTATTCTGTCGCGAGAACGACGCAAATACCAAGTGGAAAGATCCCCAATGAAATCTTTAATTGCTCGTGTTGATTCAAGAGGTCTGAATTTGTCCATATTTTCCGTACAAATAGAAACGAGCTCATCAAAACGCACTAATATCCATTGATCAAGAATGTTCTTAGAATTTACTTTGTTTTCCTTTTCTAAATCTTTGTCTCGATAAAGTTCATAAAACGCTAAGACATTGTAAAGTAAACCAAATACTTGGCGATGAAGTTCCACAACCGTTTTCTCGTCAAAATTCTTTGACTCTCCGGGCTGATTTACCGAATACATCCAAAGACGAAGAGTATCCACTCCGTATTTTTCTATCATAATCCAAGGATCAATCACATTGCCGATAGATTTAGACATTTTTTT
>JBAQNK010000038.1:0-10893 GCA_049303695.1 Minisyncoccia bacterium
AAGATTCAGCAAGGAGAAATGGTTCTTGCTTTTAATCCTGTCAGTAAGGATTCTAAGTCAAAAATTTCTGCTCACTTTGGAGCTGACGTCGCTTTTATCACAACCAATCATCCTGATTATAACGGGATAGACCAATTATCTCACGGAGATCGAATTCCTTTTGCTATAACTGGTCCAGGGGATTACGAAGTTAAAGAAGTTTTTGTGAAAGGAGCTATGTCTGATTCTGAATTAGGCGGAGAAAAATATGTAAATACAATTTATTCTCTTCCCGTGGATGGCATTAATATTGCATTTTTAGGAGCACTTTCAAATCCAGAAATCTCAAAAGAAGCTCGAGAATCTATTGATGGCCCAGACATTCTTTTTATTCCAGTTGGAGGAAAAGATTTGCTTGATGCTAAAGCTTCTGCAAAACTTGCTTCATCACTTGAACCAAAGATGATAATCCCTATGGATTATGATGATGCGTCATTAAAATTATTCTTGAAAGAACTTGGAGAAGAAAAAGCAGAAATTGTAGACAAGCTGACATTAAAACGCAAAGACTTAGAAGGCAAAGAAAGTGAAGTTGTTGTTTTAAAAGCAATTTAATTTTAATATGAAAAAAATAATTCACAAGTTAAGACAAAGACCAGAAGAAGACAGAAGGCATATTCTGCATATTCTTACAATTGCGTCTGCTATTATTATGATAATACTTTGGTCCTATTCTTTAGGAAGAAATTTAACAAATCCCGATGTAAAAGAAAAAGTAAAACAAGATTTAAAACCGTTTTCAGTTTTGAAAGATAACATAGTCGGAGGTTATAAGAGTATTTCAGAATCTACTACTAATGGTGATATAATACAATAATTATTTTATGGCAAAAAAGTCTGTAGAACCAATTGAAGAAAAATTACGTACAAATGGAATCATTCCGGTAGATATAATATCGGAAATGAAAGAATCATATTTGGCATACGCTATGTCTGTCATTACTTCGCGTGCGTTGCCAGATGTTAGAGATGGATTAAAACCAGTGCACCGCAGAATTTTATTTGCGATGAATGAAATGGGGCTCACTTCGTCTTCACGTTTTAGAAAATCTGCTGCGGTAGTCGGAGATGTGCTTGGAAAATATCATCCTCATGGAGACGTGGCAGTTTATGATTCTATGGTTAATATGGCGCAGGAATTTTCTTATCGTTATCCATTTATTTTAGGACAAGGAAACTTCGGTTCTATTGATGGAGACAATGCGGCTGCTATGCGTTATACGGAAGCAAAAATGTCAAAAATATCTTCAGAACTTCTTCGTGATTTAGAAAAAGAAACAGTTGATTTTCGTCCAAACTATGACCAGACTCGTAAAGAGCCAATAGTTCTTCCTTCTTCAGTTCCAGCTTTACTCTTGAATGGGACTTTGGGTATTGCAGTTGGAATGGCGACAAACATTCCTTCTCATAATTTATCTGAAGTCATAGACGCTACGACATATTTGATTGATAATGAAGATGCAACTACAGAAGATTTAATGCAATTCGTAAAAGGGCCTGATTTTCCAACTGGAGGATTAGTTTTTGGACATAAAGATATGCTTCATGCTTATTCTTCTGGACGAGGTGGAGTTGTTTGTCGTGGAGAAGCAGAAATAGTAGAACAAAAAGGGGGAATGTTCCAAATAATAATTACATCAATTCCTTTTCGTGTAAACAAATCAAATTTGATAATGGCTATCGCTGAATTAGTTCAAGAAAAAAAACTTGATGGCATAAAAGGATTAAGAGATGAATCAACTAAAGACATAAGAGTAGTTATTGATTTAAAATCTGGAGCTTACCCAGAAAAAGTTTTAAATTATATTTATAAAAATACTCAACTTGAACAAAATTTTAATTTTAATATTGTGGCCTTGGTTGATGGCGTTCCTCAAACGCTGTCATTGAAATCAATTCTTTCAGAATTTATTTCTCACAGAAGAGAAGTCGTAAGAAGAAGATCAGAATATGATTTAAGAAAAGCAGAAGAACGTGAACATATTTTACTTGGCTTGAAAAAAGCTTTAGACAAGATTGATCGTGTTATCACTGTTATCCGAGGTTCAAAAGATGCACAAATAGCTAAATTAAACTTGATGAAAGAGTTTAAATTTTCTGATTTACAAGCGACAGCTATCTTGGAAATGAGATTGCAGAAGTTGGCAGGGCTTGAAAGAAAAGCTGTTGAAAACGAATTAGAAGAAAAACAAAAATTTATAAAAGATATAAAAGAACTTTTAGCGAGTCCAAAGAAAATGCTTAAAGTTATTTCAGAAGAATTAAAAGAAATTCGTGAAAAATATGCTGACGAAAGAAGAACTAAAATAATTAAAGGCGGAGTAAAAGAAATCTCAGATGAAGATTTAATACCAGAAAAAGAAACAATGCTTGTGTTTACGCAAGGCGGATATGTTAAAAGGACAGATCCTTCTGAATATCGTTCACAAAAAAGAGGAGGAGTGGGTGTCGTTGATTTGGAAACAAAAGAAGAAGATTTTGTAACTATGCTTGTTTCTGGATCTACTCATAGTGATTTGCTCTTCTTTACGAATTTAGGTAAAGCTTATCAGATAAAGATGTATGACATCCCAGAAGGGCGTCGTGCAACAAAAGGTAAATCTATTATGAATTTCCTTTCACTTGCAGATGACGAAAAAGTAACCTCAATTTTACCAATGCCAAAAGAGTTAAAGAAAACTCCTATTTCTCTTATGCTTGTTACAAAAAATGGTACTGCAAAAAAAATGTCAGGAGAAAGCTTTAAAGATGTGCGAAGAAGTGGAATTATTTCTATCCGTTTAGATAAAGGTGATCAGCTTGTGTCTGCTCTTGTTACTGAAAAGAGTGATGAAGTTATGGTTGCGACATCAAACGGTCAGTCAATAAGATTTAAAGAATCAGATATTAGAGAGATGGGTAGAACAGCTGGAGGTGTCAGAGGAATGAAGATAGGAAAAGGAGATGAAGTTATAAGTGTTGATGTAATAAAAAAAGAAAAGAAAGACGGATCATTCTTAACAATGAGTGCAAATGGTTTTGGCAAAAAAACTTCTTTGAAAGAATATAAGGTTCAAAAGCGTGGAGGTTCTGGTATTAAAACAGCAAAGGTTACGCCAAAAACAGGCAAGCTTATTGTGGCAAAAGTTTTGACAGGGGAAGAGGAAGAACTAATTGCAATGTCAAAAAAAGGACAGGTTATTAGAACAGCATTAAAAGATATTTCGTCTCTTGGTCGTCAGACCCAAGGGGTGACAGTAATGCGTCTCCGTTCGGGAGATGGTATCGCGTCTCTTACTTGTGTTTAATATATAAATAAAAAATTATGTTTTCTGATCCAATTAAAAATTTAAAACAATTCGGATTAAGGGAAGATATAGTCGTGGCCGATTTAGGAGCGGGGACAGGTTTTTATTCAATTCCTCTTGCTCAAATTGTGTCAAAAGGGAAAGTTTATGCGATTGAAATTCAAAAAGATTTTTTAATCACGATTAAAAATAAAATCAAAGAAGCGAATTTAAATAACATAGAATGTTTATTGGGGAACATTGAAAAAATTGGAGGCACAAATTTAACTGATAAAGTCTTAGACGCTGCTGTTGTTTCAAATGTTTTATTTCAAGTTGAAAATAAAGATAAATTTATAGAAGAGATTAATAGAATATTGAAAACAGAAGGAAGAGTTTTAATTATAGACTGGTTAGATGATTCTGTTTTTGCACCTTCTAAATTTAAAATTATTTCTGGAAATGATATGCGCAGCATGTTTGAGAAAAAAGGCTTTATTTTTGAACGTGATATTAACGCAGGAGACCACCATTATGGTATGATATTTAAGAAAGGGTAAGTTTTATAAATTAAAGTATCAAAAAATGAAAGGAAATTTTCAAGTAATAATTGTAATCGTATTTATTGTCGCTGCGCTGTTTGGTGTTTTGGTTTTTTCTGGTGCTATAAAAATTGGTGATAATGGTAATAAAGCAGGAGCTTTAGGTACTGTAGTTTTGTGGGGGACCGTAAAGACAGGAACGATAGCTTCCGCCCTTGATGATTTTAATCGTGCCAATCCGACTTTTGTAGTGAAATATGTACAAAAAGATCCTGAAACTTTTGATCGAGATTTACTTGAAGCATTGGCTTCAGGAGCTGGTCCAGATATGTTCTTTTTGCCAGATAATTTAACTTTCCATTATAAAAATAGAATTTATCCAGTTCCTTATCAAAGTTATTCACTTGCTTCATTTAAAGCTAATTTTGCTGGAGCAGGGGAAGTATTTTTGACATCCAATGGAATTTTAGCTTTTCCAATCGCTGTTGATCCATTGGTGATGTATTATAATCGCAGCATTCTTGATGCGAACGCTGTTGTTTCACCACCTCTTTATTGGGATGAATTAGCTGGTCTTTCACCAGTTTTGACTAAAAAAGATGAGAATAAAAAAATTATAAAAGGGACAGTTGCGATGGGGCAATTTTCAAATATCAATAATGCAAAAGATATAATTTCTACTCTTTTTATGCAGGCAGGGAATCCAATCTTAGCTGAAAAAAATGGTTCATTTAATTCTACTTTAAATGAACCTGGACAATTTGATTTAGGTTCAATTTTAAAATTTTATACTGATTTTTCTAATCCATTAAAAGAAGTTTATTCTTGGAATAAATCGCTTTCTAATTCAAGTGATTTTTTCAGTGCCGATAATTCAGCATTTTATTTTGGATATGCTAGTGAATTAAAATCTTTGGTTAATAAAAATCCAAATTTGAATTTTTTACCCGCACAGATGCCTCAAATAAAAAATTCCAATTTTAAATTAACTTATGCTCATACTATGGGTATTGCCGTTTCTTCTTTTTCAAAAAATTTAACGACTGCATTTACTGCTGCAAATCTTATGGCAAATACTGATTTTGCTTTTAAATTTGCAAATGTATTAGGTATAGCTCCAGCGAGACGTGATTTGCTTGCTTTAAAACCAGCTGACTCATATTTGCCAGTTTTTTATTCTTCTGCCCTTTATGCTCGAAGTTGGCTTGATCCATCGCCAGCAGATACTAATAATATTTTCAGAGGAATGATTGATAGTGTGCTTTCAAATAATATGACAGCAGAAGAATCTATTAAAGATGCCAATTCAAAACTTAATCTTTTATTAGTAAAATAATTTTATGAAAAAAATAAAAAATTTTTTAGCCGTAATTTTAATATCATTTGCCTTTATTTTACCTAGTTTTTCTTCTGCTCAAATTACTCCAACTCTTACCACTTCAGATCTTACGGCAACTTCTGTTACATTAAATGCAACCGGTTTGATTCCTAGTAATATATATAAATTTAAAATTAATGGAGCTTCTGGTTTTATTGAACAGCAATTTACGGCAAGTTCCGCTGGTGCTGGTAGTGTCTCTTTTGGGCCTCCAAATTTTCATTTAGAAGTATATAGTGATTTTGTTGCTTCAGTAAATGAATATAATCCTAATACAGGAATTTCATCAAATGCTATTGCCACTTTAAATTTTAAAACGTTAGGGCCTAATTTTTTCGTGTCAAATGTTACAGAAAATTCTGTTACTTTAAATGCGACTGGTCTAGTTCCTTTTAGAGCACATAGATTTGAGATTGTGGGAGCCTCGGGATCTCCAGCACAAGAAGTTGTAGTTGATGTTGATAGTAATGCCCATGTTACTTTTAATAATTTAGCTTCAGGGCATAATTATACAGCCAAAGTATCTCTTATTGGGTCTGAAACAACTTTTTATGGTTCTATTAGTATTTATTTTACAACCTTATCTTCAAATTCAAACAATAACACAAATACTAATAATACTACTTCCAGTGTTATTGTTGGTGATAATAACGACAATAGTTCTTCTAGTTCTGGTAGTAGTAACCAAACAAATATAAACAATACAGCAAGTTGTCCTTCAACTGGCCTTGTTCCAGTTTGTCCTGAAGGGGGATGTGGTTTTGCTGAATTAATCTGTTTAGTAAACAATTTTATCCAATTTATTCTATTTAGAATGGCAGTGCCTATTGCAGCTATAATGTTTGCTTATGCTGGAATATTGCTTATCTTTTCTGGTGGAGATACTTCTAAGAGATCAAAAGCAAAGAGCATATTTGCAAACGTGGCTATTGGTTTAATAATTGCAATTGCTGCTTGGCTTATCGTTGAAACGATACTTACTTTGCTTGGATATGATCAATCTTGGACTACTTGGCTTGGTTTTTAATGTAGTGTATAATTAAAGTATGAATTTTTTAAAGAAAAATATTTTTGTAACATTTTTAGTAGCTTTTGTAGTTTTTTTGCCGCTTTTATCTTTTGCTCAACAAACAGGAAATCCAACGTCCTTTGGGCAACAAACAGGTGATCCAACAGATTCTTCTGGTTCTGTTGTCAGGGTTGTTAATCCGATAAAAGTAGATTCAATATACGCTCTTATAAAAACAATTTTAGAAGGTGTTATTAAAATTGGTATACCAGTCGTAGCACTAGCTATAATCTATTCTGGATTTTTATTTGTTGCTGCTAGAGGAAAACCTGAAGAACTTAAAAAAGCTAAAAGCGCTTTGCTTTTCACTGTGATTGGAGCAGCTTTATTATTAGGATCGTGGGCAATTGCTCAGCTTATATCAGATACTGTTCTAGCATTATAATTTAATTTTTTAAAATGAAATATTTTATATTTACAATAGTTTTGTTTTCTTTCTTAACATTTATTCCAGGTTTTTCTTTAGCTCAGAGTATACCTTTTGATCAATCACAAAATGTTCCTTTTGTGCAAAACCAAAACCAAGGTGTTCCATTTGTGTATACTCCACCAAGTAATCAAACTAGTTCAACTTCAGGTTTGTGCACTTTAGTAGCACATCCAAGATTAGGAGATTTGTTAAAGTATATAACTTGTATCATTAGTAGTTCTGTAGTGCCGCTTATTTTTGCTTTAGCCATAGCTTCGTTCATTTGGGGAGTTGTACAGTATGTCATCAATAATGATGATGAAGCTAAGAAAGCAAAAGGAAGAAGCTTTATGATTTGGGGTATAATTGCTCTTACTGTAATGGTTTCTGTATGGGGTTTAGTTAAAATTTTAGGGACTACTTTTGGTCTTGAAAACGCTGTTCCGCAAGTAAATACAACCAATCAACAGTAATCCACATTCGTATAATATTGTTTTATTTTTATGTTATAATGTAAAGAGCTTAATAAATTTAGGCAAAATATTATTAGTGTTATAAGGTCGTTTTTTAGGTTTTATTATTAATATTAGAAAATTTTTATGAAAAAGAAATTAATCGCATTGTCTAGTCTAGGTTTGACTTTTGCTCCACTTATGGTGTTGGCACAAAATTCAGGTGGATGTGCTTTTGCACAAGCAGGAACAATTCAGAAAGTAATTTGTACTATCGGTAACATTTTGGATACTCTTATTCCAATACTTATAGTTTTGGGAATCGTGTATTTCGTTTGGGGAGTTGTGCAGTATGTTATGGCTGATGAAGAGGAAGCAAAGAAGAAGGGCAGAAGTAGAATGATCTACGGAATTATCGGTTTGGTTGTCATTGTTGGTATGTGGGGTCTTGTAGGTATCATCACAAATACTTTCAGTTTGTCAGGTACTACAACTTATACAATTCCATCAAGTCCAATATAGTCTATGATAGGTCTATTTCCTACAAACATAGCATATGCGAGTGTTGATACGTTTGTTAATAATTTAAACAGACTTATCATAAATCCGCTTATCTTATTACTTTTTGCTTTAGCTTTAGCGTATTTTCTTTGGGGAGTGTTTGAATTTATTTCAAATCAAGATAGCGAAGAAAAAAAGACAGCTGGGAAAAGTCATATGTTGTGGGGAGTTATCGGGATTACGATTATGATGGGGGTTTGGTTTATACTTAATGTTTTATTAAATACTTTTAATATCACAGGAATAAATCCAGAAAAAGGAACAGTAAATTTGCCAGATTACAATCCTCCAACATCTCATCCTATCGGACAATAAAAAAGGAAATTAAAAAAGAGCGATTCGTCAAAAACGAATCGCTCTTTTGCTTTATGTTAGTTTACTTTTTTTATTATAATCCGTATGCGTGGATTTTTAGGGTCAGCTGATTCAATGTGTACTGGTCCGCATTTCATCCCAGTTACATTCATATCACCCGAACCACTATAGTAAACAATGTGATTTATCCCAGTAAATTTTTCATTAATTGGTTTGCCGAATGTTTCCAAGGCAAATTTATAATCAATTACTGGATCGCACGGAGTAAAACCATCAAACATTACAGTTTCAGTTGTTGAAACATCTGAAAGATTACTTATTAGGGAATCCTGAGCTTTTTTATTAGCATCTTCTAATGCTGCAGTTTTATAACTATTCCATATAAAAATTACGGAAATAATTATTATTATCCAGCCCAAAAGAGGTTTTCTTGCAATGTTTATGATCAAAATTCCAACAAGTATTGCCAGATTGGTAATGATGAATAACATAAAAGTATTCGTCCAACCATTCCAAAGATTTTCGGCTTTAAGAGAGATAAGTAAAATTATCAATCCATAACCTGCTAAGTAAAGAATAGAATTACGTATTTCTTTTAAGGCAGAGCTTGCTTCATTCTTTAGGTTTTGAAAATTTAATTTCAGATAACCTTTTTTGTAAGCATAGAATAATAGCAAAGCAATTCCAAAAAGTAAGAAATACCACTGAGAAAAAATTGAGTTGTTTTCCATTATTCATTTCCTCCTCCTTTAATGTTTAACATTTTACCAATACCACTATCAAGAACTACTGTTCCTTTAGTGTTGCTAAGTTTACCGAGATTTTCGGCAATTACTTCTGTGTCAGCTTCTGGAACTAATTTGTAAATGTTTCCATTACTATCTACTTTTGCTAACCCGTTTTGAACACGTCTTTTTTTCTCTTGTTCAATTTTTGCATTTGAGTCAAGAATAAAAGCAGCAGTTACGCCTTTTTGCTTTTTTAAAGCAGCCTTACCTTCTTGTTCAGCAATTACAACGTCAGCATAAGATCCCATTAGTTTTATTGTTTTATCATCAGCTGGATCAAAATCTTTAAAAACAGATTTATAAAGTTTCATTCCAAAATTCAATAAGCCTGGATGTGTGTCATCTTTTCTATTAACTTCTTTCATTATTTCATCAAACTCTTTTCCATCTTCTTTGGATAATTTATTAAGATTAGCTAATTTTTCATTTGAGACTAATCCTTTAAGAGATCCATTTAAGATTTCTGTTGAAGCTTTCATATAGTCATTTATGCCAAATAGCATTTTTACTACATTTACAACTTCTAAAATATTGTTTGTGAAAGTATGAACAGTAGCTAATTCAGCTGTATCCAGTTTAGGAGTAATGGTAGGATATTCAACTCTGAACTCTACAAAGTTAGAAACCCCTGTGCGAGCAATAATACATTCTTTAGTTGTTTCATCTTTCCAAATTACAACATCTCCTTTTTTTTCTTCACCTATTTTTTTTGCTTTGGTGTAAGTTAAAGGATATTTATATGTTTTGAAAAGTGGCCAAAGGAAAAAATGAATATTAATTCCATTTTTTTCTCCAGGCTCTAAATCAACCAAGTCCCAAGTTTCGTGGCCAGTTTTTATTTCTCCTGGTTTAAGTATTCTTTTTCCTTCTACGTTTGCGATAACGGTACGAAATTTACCGAAATACATAATAACTTGAATTTTTCTTGCACCGGGAATTTTTATTGATTCAGCCAGTGTGATGATAAGATAGGCTATTAATAGCCCAACAATTGTTGTTGTCATTTTTTGGTTCCTCCGTTTTTTAGTTATTTATTATTTAATAGTTTGTTTATTTCAAAGGCTATAAAAACAAAGGGGGATAGCCACTAAAATAAACAAACTATCAGATAACTTATTTTTCAAGTAACTTAATACCTTTAAAGTATATCATATTAATAGCAAAAAGTCAACCCATAAAATCATAAATTAGGCATAAAAAATACCCCTTTTAAAGGGGTATTAAGAATATTTTTATTACTTTTTAGTAACATCCAAAGCAATTTATGCGAGGAGCTTCGTTGAATCTTGCTCCTGTTGGCACAATTACTACTTTAGGAAAGTAAGTTACCGATCCCGAACTACCATATTGAATAGGTTCTTGATAGTAATTATCTGGAACAAATCTTGCACCAGTTTGAGTTACAACTGTTTTCCCAGCTTGGTAAATTTGTTGTTCTTGTTGCACAACCTGATTCTGTTGATTAGTTTGGTTTGGAGTGTTGTTCATTTCTGGCTGTATTGAAGAAATTACAGTTTTTGATCTTAAATCAATTACCGAATTTACACATCTGCGAGCCATAAGTATTCTTACTGGGAAAGAATTTCCATTCTGATCTTTCCAACCAGTTACGGCAGTGATGTCCAGAATTCCAACAGGTTCAAGACCTGCTGTTTTTGAAATTCTTTCAGAATACGATGAACGGAAAAAGTATTTTATTTCAGTTCCTGTTCTAGAACCGATAGAAACTTCTCCTTCATTCCAATTATCAAAACCCTCAGTTAATCTTTCTAAAAAAAAGATTGTGTAATTTAGTGTCATTTTTCCGTTTTTTATTTTATTTATCCATCCATCCATTTCACCATATTTTTGTAGGACAGAACAATATTCAATAGCTAAAACAGAATCATGACTTACTTTGTTGGATGCTTCAGCAATAGAGTAACCATTTTCATTGTAAGGAGCAACAGGTTCACCTTGTCCAAAACATTTTAATCCTATTAGGATTAGCGCGAAGATAATTAACTTTTTCATATTTATAAATTTAGTTTGTTTATCTTAAAAGCCGAGAAATAAAAAACAGGGGGAGTTCAGC
>JBAQNK010000039.1:0-1951 GCA_049303695.1 Minisyncoccia bacterium
CATTTCAGTATGCAGATACAGTAATGACAACTACACACAAATCTCTTCGTGGACCAAGGCAAGCAATTTTATTTGTTCGTAAAGATGAAAGAGGTTTTGATAAAAAATTAGACAAGATGGTGATCCCTGGACTTTTCGGAGGACCACATGAGAATAATATTGCAGGGGTGGCTATCGCTTTAAAAGAAGCGATGACTCCAGCATTTAAAAAATATGCAAAACAAGTTATAAAAAATGCAAAAATTTTGGCGAATGAATTACAAAAACTTGGTTGGCACATTATTTCAGGAGGAACTGATTCGCATTTAATATTGATGGATACATGGATGAATGGAAAAGGTGTTTCCGGTAAAGAAGCAAGTCTTAAACTTGAAAAAGCTGGAATTATTGTGAATATGAATACTATCCCAGGGGACACTCGTTCTGTAATGGACCCTTCTGGTGTTCGTCTTGGCACTTGTGCAGAAACAACTCGTGGAAAAAAAGAGAAAGATATGATAAAAATCGCACAGAAGATAAATCTTATTTTAAGAAAGAAATAATTTATGGATGAAGAAAAGAAAAAAAGACCAAAAGCATGTGTCGGAGTAATGATCTTTAAAGATGGTAAGGTTTTACTTGGAAAACGAAAAGGTTCTCATGGGGCTGGAGAATATTCTTTTCCCGGAGGACACATGGAATTTAGTGAGTCTTTTAATGATTGTGTTGCTAGGGAAACTTTAGAAGAAACTGGAGTTAAAATAAAAAATATAAAATTTCAATGTGTTTCTAATATTTTTAGACATGAAAACAGGCAAGATGTTTTAGTTAGTTTTATTGCAGAGTGGCAAAATGGTGAACCAAGAATAATGGAACCGGAAAAATGCGATGAATGGAATTGGTATGATTTGAGTAATTTACCAAAACCGCTTTTCTATCCAACAGAAATTCTTATAGATTCTTATAAAACAGGAAAAAATTATTATGACAAAGAATAAAATAAAAAAAGGAAAATTTATTGTTATTGATGGTACCGATGGAAGTGGAAAGTCTACACAAGTGGAACTTTTAATAAAGCATTTAAAAAAGGATGGACGAAAAGTGAAGGTAGTAGATTTTCCTGATTATTATCAAAACTTTTTTGGAAAATTTATCGGGCATTGTCTTTCTGAACAATATTATAAATTTATTCATGTTCATCCTAAAATTGCTTCTGTTTTATTTGCCGCAGATCGTTTTGAATCTAAAAACAAAATTGATAAATGGCTAAAAGAAGGGAATATTATTATCGCGAACAGATATGTAAGTTCAAACCAAATTCATCAAGGAGGAAAAATTAAAAATACAAAAAAACGACAGGCTTTCATTGAATGGCTTAACGAAATGGAATATGGAGTTTTTAAAATACCAAAGCCAGACACTGTTTTTTATTTAAGTCTTCCAATAGGAATCGTTCTTAAACTTTTAAAACATCGTGATAGTAGTAAAATGAAAAGAGCTTATTTAAAAAAGAAAAAAGATGTTCATGAAAGCGATGTTGATTTTATGAAGAATTCTATAAATAGCGCGATGTGGCTCGCAAAGTCTCAAAAGAATTGGATTAAAATAGATTGTTCAAAAAATGGAGAAATTTTAACCCGTGAACAAATTCATGATATGGTTTATGAAAAAGTTAAAAAAATAATTAGTCGCGCTTAAAGGACGGTTGCACGACATGATTTCGCTAAATCAATGAAAATAAAAATAAAAAAACTAAATGCTGAAGCAAAGATTCCTAAATATGCTCATCTTGGAGATGTAGGTATGGATTTGTATTCAATTGAAGAAAAAACATTAGAACCAGGAGAACATTACATTTTTTTTCATGGTTTTGCTCTTGAATTTGATGAAGGTTATGCTGCGATTGTAAAAGACAAAAGTGGTATTTCAAAATCAGGACTTCATACTATGGGTGGTGTTTACGATGCTGGTT
>JBAQNK010000040.1:0-1835 GCA_049303695.1 Minisyncoccia bacterium
GTTGCAATTTAAAAATTTTAATATATACTTTGACTTATGTTAACTTTAAACGCGAAAAATAGAGATATAAATAAAAATTTAGAAGAAATACGAAAAGGAGGTGAATTACCAGCTGTATTTTATGGAGCTGGAAAAGATTCTACTTCTATTTCTGTATCTAAAAGTGATTTTAAAAAAATATGGGAAAAAGCAGGAGAATCTTCAACTGTTAAGATTTCTACCGAAAATGGAGATGTAGATGTTCTTATTCATGAAGTGCAAGTTGATCCTGTTACTAGTGAGCCAGTGCATGTTGATTTCTTGGTAATAGATATGAAAAAGAAGATTACAGTTAATGTCAGTGTTGTATTCGAAGGAATTTCAGAAGCAGTAAAGAGCGGTCTTGGAACTTTAGTAAAAGTTTTACATGAAGTTGAAATTGAGGCATTGCCTGCAGATTTGCCACACAATTTAGTTGCTGATATTTCAAAACTTGCAACCCTAGACAGCCAGATATTAGTTTCAGATCTTAAATTACCTCAAGGAGTTGCAATGATAACAAAAGGAACTGAAGTTGTTGCTTCTATTGCAGAACAAAAAGAAGAAAAAGAAGAAGTAGCAGCACCAATTGACCTTTCAGCTATTGAAGTAGAAAAGAAAGGTAAGAAAGAAGAGGAAGGAGTTGCAGATGAACCTAAAGAAGAGAATAAATAAAAGAATAAAATATGTTATAATAAAAGCTATGATACAGAAATTTATCATAGCTTTTATTTTTTCTGGGTTTTTGTTTTTTTCTTATAATATACCCATTATTTTTGCAGCTTCTGATTGTTCAGATGTCTCTTATGCTAAAGCAAACGAGAGTTTATGTAGAAACGAACTTAGTCAAATAGAGGCTCAACTTAAGGATTTATTAAAAAAACAAGAAGAACAGAAAAAGCACACTGGTACATTAAAAAGTGATGTAGATTATTTGAATTCTCAAATTAATGCTCTTAAAGCAAAAATAAAAGCTAGAGGTTTAGCTATCGCGCAACTTAAAATTTCAATCACAAAAAAAGTTGCAACTATTGAAACCCTTACTGAAAAAATAAACAAAGAACATCAGTCACTCGCTCAGCTTTTGCGCAATACTAATGAATTTGATAATGAAAATATTTTACATTTAATTCTTTCTGATAAAAGTGTTTCTGATTTTTATAGTGATTTAGAATCTTATGCTTCCATAAAGAATGCGATTAAAGATTCAGTTGAAAAAATTACTGGAATCAAAAAAGATACAGAAGCGGAGAAAAAAGATTTAGAGATAAAACAAGACGCTGAAGTTGATGCAAAGGCTGAACTTGAAAGTGCTCAAAAAAAAGTGACTCAATCCGAAACTGAAAAGAAACAACTTTTAGCTATTTCAAAACAAAAAGAAAGTGATTATCAAAAGTTAGCTGCTGAAAAAAGAGCCCGAGCAGAAAGAATTCGCAGTGCATTGTTTAGTCTTGCTGGTATTTCTCAAAAAATTGAATTCGGAATTGCTTTACAATATGCAAATGAAGCAAAACAAAAAATGGGGATTGATCCAGCTTTTCTCTTAGCTATTCTTACTCAAGAAAGTAATTTAGGTGCAAATGTTGGTTTATGTTATGTGACGAATCCTGTAACAGGAAGTGGTAAAGGAGCTAATACTGGAAGTGCTCAGATTCGCGTTATGCATCCTACTCGTGATATTCCAGTATTCATGGATATTACAGAAAAGCTCGGTTTGAGTTATTTAACTACTCGTGTTTCTTGCTGGCAGCCATATTACACAAAAGCTGGATCTCCTTCTGGTTGGGGTGGTGCTATGGGGCCTGCTCAATTTATTC
>JBAQNK010000041.1:0-7281 GCA_049303695.1 Minisyncoccia bacterium
TCTGTAACTATTATCATTAGTTCCGTTGAAAGTCCGAGATCTTTTTTAATGTTCGTAAATAAGTTTTCATAAGGGTAAGGGGAGACCCATACAGTATTTTTCACACAAGCAAAGTTGGCTTTCTTAAGAAGATAACGAAGTGATTCGCGTTCACTTTTTCTTTCTTCCGGAATATCCAAAATTATGATTCTCCAAAAACCATCCCAAGTGGTTGGGACGAGAGCATCTTCACCTTCAAGTTTGATGCTGTTTAATTTGTTTTTACCCTTTTTAGTTATTTTTAAATAGTCTTGATTGTCAGAATGAAGCATTTCAGCGCATCCGGATTCTACTAAATTTTTAACAGAACGAGTTATTGCATAGTTCGTTTTTGTGTCTTTGTTTTTGATAGAATCAATAGAAATAGCTGGTTTTTCAGCTAATACTTTTAAAATAACCTTTTGTATATTAGGTTTTTTTACCATACTTGCATTCTATCATAAGATGATTATAATATCAACGACTATTTCGCGACCACGAAATACTTGTCAAAAAATACTGTTTGGTATATACTGGTATCAATAAATTTATATTTTTAAAAACACACATAAAATTCTGCTGAATTTTTGTTATGCTCGGCTCGACAGCCTGCGCAATGTTTTTAAAAACATAAATTTATTTCCTTAGTTACAAACCCCGAAAGTCGGTTTCGGGATATAAAATAAAAAAAATTATGAGTAAAATATTAGGTATAGACTTAGGTACAACAAATTCGGCTTTTGCCATCATTGAAGGTGGAGAGCCAAAGATTTTAGAAAATTCTGAAGGAATGCGCACGACTCCTTCAATAGTAGCAGAATCAAAAACAAAAGATCGTATTTTTGGAATTTTAGCAAAACGTCAAAGTGTGACAAATCCAAAAAATACAATTTTCCAAATTAAAAGATTCATTGGTCATGCTTTTGATGAACCGGGGGTTCAAAAAGATATTCAAACAATTCCTTTTGAAACAAGAAAATCTGAAAATGGTGGTATCGAAATAAAAATGGGAGATAAGTTTTATCGTCCAGAAGAAATTTCTGCAATGATCTTGCAAAAAATTAAAGCAGATGCAGAAGCCCGACTTGGAGAAAAAATTACAGAAGCTGTGATAACAGTTCCTGCCTATTTTAATGACTCACAAAGACAAGCTACAAAAGACGCAGGAAGAATAGCAGGTCTTGATGTAAAAAGAATAATCAATGAACCTACAGCAGCAGCACTTGCTTATGGTTTCAATAAAAATAAAAATGAAAAAATAGCTGTGTTTGATTTCGGAGGAGGAACATTTGATGTTTCTATTCTTGAAGTTGGAGATGATGTTGTGGAAGTAAAATCTACAGATGGAGACGCTCACTTAGGAGGTAAAGATATAGATCAAAAAATCATAAATTGGTTGGCAGAAGGATTTCAAAAAGAAAATGGAATTGATTTAAGAAAAGATCCTCTTGCTCGTCAGCGTTTAGATGATGCTGCAGAAAAAGCAAAAATAGAACTTTCAACAGCCGTTGAAAGTGAAATAAATATTCCTTTTATCACATCAAGTGATTCAGGTCCACTTCATCTTGTTCGCACAATGAAGCGCGCAGAATTGGAAGAAATTTGTAGAGAATTTATTGATCGCGCAATGAGTATTACAAAGCGTGCAGTAGAAGCTTCACCTTTTAAAATAAATGAAATAAATGAAGTTATCTTGGTTGGAGGACAGACAAGAATGCCTATGATTCAAAAGGTTGTAGAGGATTTCTTTGGTAAAAAGCCACATCTTGGAGTTAATCCAGACGAAGTTGTTGCCCTTGGTGCTGCAGTGCAAGCCGGAGTATTGCAAGGTGATGTTAAAGACATTCTTCTCTTAGATGTTATTCCACTTTCTCTAGGCATTGAAACACTTGGAGGAGTTGCTACAAAATTGGTTGAAAGAAATACGACTATTCCAAGTTCAAAATCTCAAGTTTTTTCAACAGCTGCAGACAATCAAACTTCTGTTGAAATTCACATTGTTCAAGGAGAACGTCCAATGGCGTCTGACAACAAATCTCTCGGAAGATTTATTTTAGATGGAGTTCCACCTGCACCTCGTGGCATGCCACAGATTGAAGTTACTTTTGATGTTGATGCAAACGGAATCTTAAACGTAAAAGCGCAAGATAAAGCTTCTGGAAAAGTGCAATCAATCAGAATTGAAGCAAGCTCTGGACTTAAAGAAGAAGACATCAAAAAAATGCAGGCTGATGCAGAACTTCATGCAGATGAAGATAAAAAGAAAAAAGAAAATGCTGATATAAAAAATACTGCCGAGATGACGATATACGCTGCAGAAAAAGCATTGAAAGATAATGAAGCAAAAATTCCTGAAGATTTAAAAAATGGAGTTAATGCGAAAATAACAGCTTTGCGTCAAGTAAAAGATGGTACAGATACAGAATCAATTAAAAAGGCAGTGGAAGAACTTTCAGCTGAAATGTCTAAAATAGGTGAAGCTATGGCAAAAGCTGGAGCAACCGATACAAAAGACACTACACCAGAAGAACAAAATCCGGAAGTTAGAGACGCTGAATTCAAAGAAGGAGAAAATCCTGAATCTGGAGAAGTAAAAAAAGAATAATTTAATTAACTAAAAAGCTTTTATTGGCTTGCCCGCCTCTGGCGGGGGCTTTTTAGTTTTAACTATTTTTGCTATAATCTAAACACATGGATTTGTCGGAATTGCCTAAAAATAAAGATTTAACTTATCTTGGGCTGGCTTCCTTTAGAGATAAAAACCAGCTTTTTGGTGTTAAACGCAAAGATAGACGTCAGCATATTTATATTCTCGGAAAGTCAGGTACTGGTAAATCAGTATTTATGTTTAATATGGTTATCCAAAACATCCAAAATGGTGAGGGTGTTTGTGTTGTTGATCCGCACGGCGAATTGGTTGAAGGAATTCTTTCGGCAATACCGCCACACAGAATGAAAGATGTAGTTTATTTCAATCCTGCTGATACAGACTATCATATCGGTTTTAATGTTCTTGAACTTATTGATTCTAAATACAAACATTTAGTTGCTTCTGGACTTATGGGAATCTTTACCAAGATTTGGGCAAATGCTTGGTCAGCCCGAATGGAATACATTTTGAACAATTGTATTTTAGCATTGCTTGATACTCCAGGGACGACGCTTCTTGGTATTCCAAGAATGCTGGTGGACAAAGATTATCGCCAGAAAATAATTTCTAATTTAAAAGATCCAGTCATTAAAGCTTTTTGGGTGCACGAATATGAAGCATGGCAAGATAAATTCAGAAATGAAGCAATTGCTCCTATTCAAAATAAAGTTGGGCAATTTCTTTCTTCTTCAATTATCAGAAATGTCGTTGGTCAATCTACAAGTACGATAAATATTTTTGACATAATGAATGAAGGAAAAATTTTCCTTGTGAATGTTTCCAAAGGGCGTATTGGTGAAGACAACTCGGCGCTTCTCGGAGGAATGTTGATTACAAAAATTCAGCTTGCTGCGATGGAACGCGTGCGTATCCCTGAAGATGAAAGAAAAGATTTTTATTTATACGTGGACGAATTCCAAAATTTTGTTACTGATTCTTTTGCAAGTATTTTGTCAGAGGCTAGAAAATATAGATTAAATCTTACTGTCGCTCATCAATATACAGCTCAGCTTATTTCAGACAAGAGCTCGGCTGTGCGTGATGCTGTTTTCGGAAACGTTGGAACTATGGTGATTTTCCGTTGTGGCGCGGATGACGCAGATTTCTTGGAAAAAGAATTTGATCCTGAATTTACTCCTCAAGATATTTTAAGTTTACCTAACTATAAAATTTATTTGAAGCTTATGATAGACGGAGTAACTTCAAGGCCGTTTTCTGCTAAAACTTTGCCTCCAATGGCTAAAGGTGATCCGAAGGTTGAAGATGAGGTTATAAAGTCTTCCAGAGCCCTTTATTGCAGGCCTAAAGAGGTTGTAGAAAGAGAAATAAACAATTGGAGCGGAATGTCTCTCGGTAATGAAAACGATGCTGGTAGCATGGAAAAATTTCCTGCAATATGTTCTATTTGCGTGAGGGAAACGACTGTCCCATTCAAGCCAGAAGAAGGCAGACCTGTGTATTGCAGGGATTGTATTGCAAAGATGAAAACAGGTGAATTAAAGCCTTTAAAAGGTTCGTTAAATCAAATAAAATATGATGAATCAAAATTCTTTAAACCATTATCTGATCTTGGTATAGAATTTGAGCAAAAAGGAAATGGAGGCACGAAAGAAATAGCAAAAGATTTTAGACCTTCGCAAACAAATTTTGCCAATAAACCAACAACAGGGAAATTTCAAGTACCAGTCAAAAAAGGTATTTTTTCTACTATTAAAAAAGTTTTTAATAAAACAGAAAGACCAAAAGAAAATTTTGCATTAAAGGAAATTTTAAATAAAACACTTTCAGAAAATAAAGTTTTTGAAAAAAAACCAAATGAGCCTGAAATAAAAGAAGTAAAAAAAGTTACACCAGAACCTATCTCTTTAAGTGAATTAGGAGGTTCAAAACCCGCAACTGTTTCAAAATTAAAAGATCGTTCTGCAAGCGTTGAAGATATGAATAAGTTAAAAAGTTTTATTTCAACAAAAAAAGACGAAGTTAAAAAAGAACCAGAAGTAAAAAAAGAAGAACCAAAAAAAGAAGAAGTTATTACTCCTACGCCCGCACCAAAAAATAAAATTAAAGAAGTCCCAGAAGAAGTCCTAAAGAAAATTTTAGAATAAAATGGAAAGTAAAAAAATAAATTGCCAAAACTGCAAAAAAGACTTTGTAATTGAGCCTGAAGATTTTAACTTTTATGAAAAAATAAAAGTTCCTCCACCTACTTTTTGTTCTGATTGTAGGTTACAAAGGCGTTTAATTTGGATGAAGGGAGTTGAACTTTTTAAACGAAAATGCGATTTATGTGGAGAGATGAAGTTATCTATGTATCATCAAAATGCACCTTATGTTGTGTATTGTAATAGGTGTTGGTGGAGTGATAAATGGGACGCTAGAGATTTTGCTGTTGACTATGATTCTAAAAGAAATTTTTTTGAACAATGGAATGATTTGCTTCATAAAACACCTATCCTTGGACTCTCGATTGATAAAATTACAGGAGAATCATCACCTTACACAAACCATGTTGGTAATTCAAAGAATTGTTATCTTATTTACTATTCTGATTATGTAGAAGATTCTGCTTTTGGTTATCAGTTAACTAATGCAAAAAATGTTTATGATAGTGGTAGTATTATGAATTGTGACATTGTTTATGATTCATCAAACCTTTTTAAATCTTATAACGTTATAGGAGGGATGAGTAATAATACAACTTCATATGATTGTGCGTTTATTAGAGATTGTGAAGGAGCCCATCATTGTTTTGTTTCAGCGAATGTATATAATCAGTCGTATTTTTTTATGGGGAATAAAGTATCTAAAGAAGAATATGAAAATAAAATGAAAGATATTGATTTTGGTTCATATAAGCAATATCAATTTTGGAAAAATAAATCCAAAGATTATTTTAAAACTATTGTTCCTCGGCCAAGATGGGAAACCCTGTCAGTTAACTCTACCGGTAGTTATGTATTTCAATCAAAAAATTGTAAGGAATGTTATGATGTGACGGAATGTGAAAACTCAAAATTTTTAATGTTAATTAAAATAGGAAAAGTAAAAGATTCTTATGATTATGTTGATTGGGGAGAAAATGTGCAACTTGTTTATGAGGGAATTACTATTGGTAATGGTGCTAGTAATGTAAAATTTTCTCATGAATCTGGTCATAATATTTCAGATATTGAATATTCAAAACTTTCAACTGGAGGGTCTCATCATTTTGGTTGTGTTTCAATTAAAAAAACAGAATATTGTATTTTAAATAAACAATATATAAAAGAGGAATATATAAAATTAAGAGAAAAAATTATAAAAGATATGAATGAAAATCCTTTTATTAATTCTCTTGGGCACATTTACAAATACGGAGAATTTTTTCCACCAGAATTTTCACCACATTTTTATAACGATAGTTTTGCTTTTAAATTTTCACCACTTTCTAAAGAAGAAACAATTTCTAATGGTTTAAAATGGTATGAGTTGGAGAAAAAAGAATACTCAATAACAATAAAATATGAAGATTTACCTGATAATATAAAAGATGTATCAGACGATATTATAGAAGAAGTGATTGGTTGTTCAGTATGCAATAGAGGATTTCGTATCATAAATAAAGAATTACAATTTTTACGTCAGCATAATTTACCCCTACCAAGACAATGCCCGTTTTGTAGAATAGGATTAAAAATAGATAAATGGATTTCTACTATGAAGCAAGTAGATAGGATATGTGATAAATGTGGTGTTGATTTTAAAACTCATTACTCTAAAGAAGAAGCTCCTGTAATCTTTTGCAAGGATTGTTATAAAAAAGAGGTCTATTAAATATTTGAAAATAACCTAAAATTATAGTAAAATAAGCGAATATATGGCAAAACAGAATCGAGTGCAAATAATCAAATATGCTCCACCTCCACCAGAATTGCCTGTGTTTGGAAAAGCGAAACCAGAAGAAGTTTCTTTTATCGGCCGTACGAATTACGTTGCAGCTCTTGAAGAAAAGAGATTTATTTTTGGCATTAAACGCGTTGATCGCAGAAGACATCTTTATATTATCGGAAAGTCAGGAGTAGGTAAGACAAAGTTGTTGGAGCTTTTTATTCGTCAGGATGTTACTTATGATCATGGTTTGTGCTTGATAGACCCGCATGGCGATGTGATAGAAGCGATTTTAGACTATATTCCAAAAGAACGAATAGACGATGTATGTATTATTGACCCTACGGATATTGATTTTCCAGCTTCATTTAATCCTCTTGCAAATGTTGATCCGATGTTTAAATTTCAATTGACTCAGGGTTTGATTGAAGTTTTCCAGAAACAATTCGGGGCAAACTGGACGCCACGTTTGGAACACGTTTTCCGTTTTACTTGTCTTGCTCTTCTTGATTATCCTCATGCCACAATGCGTGGAATGATTTCAATGTTGACGGACAGAAATTACAGACAAAAAGTTGTGGAATATATTACTGACGATATGGTTAAAAGATTCTTCGCCATAGAATTCGCTGATTGGTCTGAAAAATTTGATACTGATGCTATTATTCCGCTTGTAAATAAACTCGGACAATTTCTTTCAGATCCTTTGCTTAGAAATATCTTCGGACAAAAGGAAAATAAAATAG
>JBAQNK010000042.1:0-2082 GCA_049303695.1 Minisyncoccia bacterium
ATACAGAAGCGATTTGCTGTGGAGTCATTTCTTTTGAAATTTTATAACCTCCTGGTTTTATTTCATTAAGAATTTTTACAAAAGTATCTTTATCAGTAATGTATTCTTGATCAAAAAGATTATTCGCAATAGTTTCATTTGTGTCTGTCAGCGTTATTATAAAACGGTCAGTTCCTTCGGGAATCGGTATTGGTTTTACTTCTTCTGTTTTAACAGAAGGAATTTCTACTTTCTCACCTTGATCTCGAACTTGTTCTGGTAGTTTTTCAGGAATTTCTGTTTTGTTTGGTTTGCGTATTATAAAAAACAATATAATCGTGGTTGAGATTAAAATAAATGCAATTATTGCTATTAGTTTATTTTTTTGAGTAATTGGGTTCATATGTCGATTATACCAAGAATTACAAAAGTAGTGTATAATCCATTATAATGAAATTAAGTTTTAAAGAAAAAATTAAAAAATTGTTAAAAAATAAACACTTTTTGTTCGGTGTTTGTTTTTTGTTTTTATTGTCTTTAATATCTTTTACAGACATAGATTTTATTTTTAGTAAAAATATATCTTATGAAAAAACAAAAGAAGAAAGCAAGCCAATAGCAGAAACAAAGATTGAACCATTAAATGTCGCTTTATATGATTCTTTATTAGAAAAACTGGCAAATAATCCTATTCCAAAAGTTGTTGAACCTAAGATAGATCCTAAAACAGGACAACCTTTGCCAGTTCCTGCACCCAAACCAAATCTTTGGCCAGTAAAAACGGTTTATCCAAACGCTGGAGCTATTTTGCCATTTAATCGTGTAATTGCGTATTATGGGAATTTATATTCCACAAAAATGGGAGCGTTAGGAGAATATCAGGAAGATGTCATGTTAAATAAATTAAATGAAGAAGTAAAGAAATGGACTCTCGCAGATCCAGAAATTCCTTCAATTCCAGCGCTTCATTATATTGCTGTCACTGCTCAAGGAAGTCCGGGAGAAAGTGGAAAATATAGATTTCGTATGCCAGATGGTCAAATAGATAAAGTTCTTGAAATGGCTAAAAAAATAAATGCAATAGTCTTTCTTGATATCCAAGTCGGATTAAGTAATTTACAATCTGAATTACCTATATTTGAAAAATATCTAAAAATGCCACAAGTCCACTTAGGTATTGATGCTGAATTTTCAATGAAGACAGGCGCAAGACCAGGGACAGTTGTCGGTACATTTGATGCGCAAGACATAAATTATGCTACAAATTATTTAGCTAAGCTTGTTAAAGAAAATAATTTAACCCCGAAAATTTTAGTTGTTCATCGATATACTCAAAAGATGATTACGAATTATCAAAATATAAAACCTTTACCTGAAGTGCAGATTGTGATGCACATGGATGGATGGGGAGGGCAAGCAAAGAAAAAAAATACATATAAGCAATTTGTTTATAAAGAACCTGTCCAATTTGCTGGTTTTAAATTGTTTTATAAGAACGATATAAAAACTCCTAATACTGTGATAATGGAACCGAAAGATGTGCTCAGTTTGCAACCGAAACCTATTTATATCCAATATCAATAGTTTTCCACAATACGCTTGACATATACCCCCTAGGGGGTATATGCTTTTATTATGTTAAATAATAAACAAAAAATCGTGCGCAGATTAAAAATTATTGAAGGACAGGTAAGAGGCCTCGAAAATATGATAGAAAATGATAAATATTGTATTGATGTCATTACTCAAACTTCTGCTATAAAACAAGGGCTTTCAAATGTTGAAGATATTTTAATGGAAGGACATTTAGGACATTGTTTGATTAATCAGATAAAAAAAGGACAAACTGAGAAAGCAACAAAAGAAATATTAAAAGTTTATCAGCTTAAGAGAAAGTAAATTTATGATAAAAGATATTTATAAAATAAGAGGAATGCATTGCGCTTCATGCGCAGGGATAATAGAAAAGACATTCAAGAAAACTGATGGGGTGATTTCTGCGGAAGTAAATTATGGAAACGAGTCTGCAAAATTATCTTTTGATGAAAACAAAATAAAGGTTGAAAATCTTTCAGATAAAATTAAACCTTTAGGGTATTCTTT
>JBAQNK010000043.1:0-1706 GCA_049303695.1 Minisyncoccia bacterium
TACAGACTGTAAATATATTTCATATACTGGAGGATGTAATACTCCTGAATATGTTGTTAAAAAGAATAAAGAAGCTGTAGAACAAGGGATGCAAATTGGTGAAGCCCCTCCTCGAGAAAATGTTACATGTACTTGCGAAAGTAATAAATGTGTAGCTCATAATTAATACACAATCTAAAAAATCCCCGTTCAGGGGATTTTTTAGATTAGGTGTTGGTTTATTCCAAGTGGATCAAAGTCATTTTGTGATCTTTTGGTTCAAACAATGTAATTTGGAAATTATATGTTTTACCAAGTTCTAATTTTTCACGAAGTTTTGATTCTGATCCAAATGTTGAATTGTGTACAAGGCCAGCCACTCCTTCTTTGATTGATACAAGTGCGCCGTGTTTGTTGTATTTGATAACAACGCCTTTTATGATGTCTCCTTTCTTTAATTTACTTTCAAATTCTGTCCAAGGATTTTCTTTAAGAGCTTTAATTGAAAGGGAAATTTTACCGTCTTTTATTTCAATAACCTTTGCACGGATTTTATCTCCTACTTTAAACATTGAACGTGGATCATCCACAAGACCCCAATCAAGTTCTGATATGTGAACAAGACCTTCTAATCCGTCTTCAAGTTTTAGAAATACTCCGAAATCAACGATTCCAGCAACTGTACAATCTAGATCATCTCCAACATTGTATTTGCTTAATATTTCTTTTTTCTCTTCAGGATTGTTGTCTTTTTCAGAGAAGATTAATTTTCCTTCTTTTGGAAGAGTTGAAATAATCATAACTGAAATTTTTTCTCCAATAAGTTTCTTTAATTCCTTTAAGATTTTATCTTTATCAGAATCTTCAACGCGAGGATAGTGTTCAGCTTTAAGTTGAGAAGCTGGTAAAAATCCTTGTATTCCTTGCCATTCCAAGATCAATCCTCCTTTATTAGCGTCTTTTATTTCTAAATTAAAGATACTCTTTCCTTTGATTGCTTTTTCTGCTTCACTCCAAATAAGTGCTTGTTTAGCTTCTTTAAGAGATAATTCTACATAGCCGTCTGTATTTTCAGAATCAACAACTTTTGCTTTGATAATATCTCCAAGACTTATTTTCTTTATAATATCTTTTGCGTTGATAAATTCACGCCCATAAATGATACCTGTTCCAAAAGGAGACAAGTCAACGAAGACTGATGATTTCTTAATCAAAATCACTGGTCCTTCAACTAATGCATCCACCTCTGGCTTACTAGCACTTCTATCAACAATAGATTTTAAAACTAAATTTTCTTTTTCTTCACTTTTTATAATGTCGTTTTTTTTCATAAATATTACTACTTAAACAAAAAGATCCGCATAAAGCGGATATAAGGCTTAGGTGTCGCTTTTGGTTTTTAAACCTTGGCGGGGTTACCCTAAATCCATGCTTTTAATAATTTTTTAAGTTGTATATATACATTACTATAAATAAACAAAATTGCAAGCCCCACCTCTGCAAAATAAAACAAATAATGTGGCGGGGCAAGTATTATTTTCTTTTATTTTTTGATATAATAGCGTTAATGATAATCACATATTTTGGGAAACAGTTTTTTAAGATTCAGCAAGGAGAAATGGTTCTTGCTTTTAATCCTGTCAGTAAGGATTCTAAGTCAAAAATTTCTGCTCACTTTGGAGCTGACGTCGCTTTTATCACAACCAATCATCCTGATTATAACGGGA
>JBAQNK010000044.1:0-6811 GCA_049303695.1 Minisyncoccia bacterium
CTGGTAAGACCACTCTCGTTAAAATGATTATGGCAGACGACAGACCTACGGAAGGAACAGTGTTTTTTGAATCAGTTAATGTTCATCACTTGAAAAATAAGGATTTAACAAGACTCCGTCGCCGCATCGGGGCTGTATTTCAGGATTTTAAATTACTGCCAAACAAAACAGCTTATGAAAATATAGCTTTTGCTATGGAAGCTGTTGGTAAAAGTAGTGAAGAAATAGCCAGTGATGTACCAAATGTCCTTGAACTTGTTGATTTAAGGAATAAAACTCATCATTTTCCACACCAAATGTCTGGAGGAGAAAAACAAAGGCTTGCTATTGCTCGCGCTATTATAAATCAACCAGAATTGATTATTGCCGACGAACCAACAGGTAATTTAGACCCTGTAAATACTTATGAAGTTATTCAGATCTTAAAAAAGATAAATGATTTAGGCACGACTGTTATTTTAACTACTCACAATCGTGGAGTTATTGAATCAGTAGGGAAAAGGGTTGTTACATTAGAAAATGGGAAAGTCGTTCGTGATGACAAGAATGGCAAATATGTTATATAATTAGTTATGACTGTATTAAAGAGAATTATTAAATGTGGTTTTATAAATTTCAAAAGAAACGGGATCGTTTCTTGGGCAGCTATTCTCGTCGTAACTATTACTCTTTCTGTTATAACAACAATCATTTTTTCACAGGCAGTATTGTATTCTTCTCTTGATCAAATAAAACAAAAAGTTGATGTAACAATATATTTTAATACTGGAGCTTCTGAAGATAAAATTTTAGCTCTAAAATCTTCAATTGAAAGATTGCCAGAAGTTGCGCAAGTTTCTTATACTTCTTCAGAAGAAGCACTTAAAACGTTTCGAGAACGTCATTCTAATGACTATCCTACTATTCAAGCTCTCGATGAAATATCCGACAATCCTCTCGGTGGATATTTGAATGTTAAAGCAAAAGAAATTTCTCAATATGAAACTGTCGCTAATTTTTTGAAGTCAGACAACGCTCTTACTTTAGGTTCTGCTTCTATTATTGATAAAGTTAATTATAATCAAAACAAATTAGTAATAGACAGATTAGGAACAATAATTTCTGGCGCACAGAAGCTTGGATTTATTATCACTCTTATTTTAATAATTCTTTCTATTATTATAACTTTCAATACTATTCGCCTTGCAATATTTATTTCCAAAGAGGAAATAGGAGTGATGCGTCTTGTGGGAGCAAGTAAGACACAAGTTCGTGGACCTTTTATTATTGAAGGCGTAATTTATGGAACTATTTCTACTATTGTAACAATGATTCTTTTCTTGCCTTTGTCTATCTGGCTTGGCAATAATATGACTGGTTTTCTTGGAATTAACTTATATGAATATTACACTGCAAATTTTCTTCAAATTTTAGCGATTGTTTTATTATCAGGAATCATGCTAGGAATGATTTCTTCTTTCCTTGCGATTAGGAAATATTTAAATAAATAAATTTTGATTTTATGGCAAAAAAAGGAAATTGCAAATACATATTTGTAGTGGGAGGAGTTATTTCTGGAGTAGGAAAGGGGGTTACCGCTTCTTCTCTTGGGCTTATTTTAAAAAATCGTGGCCTTTCTGTTACTTCAATAAAAATTGATCCATATATAAACGTTGATGCAGGGACTATGAATCCGACAGAACACGGCGAGGTCTTTGTGCTTTCAGATGGCAATGAAACAGATCAGGATATGGGTAATTATGAAAGATTTTTAGGGATTGATTTGACCCGTATCAATTATATGACGACAGGGTTGGTATATCAGACGGTTATTGAAAAAGAAAGAAATTTAGAATATAAAGGCAAATGTGTTGAAGTGGTTCCACATATTCCGCTTGAAGTTATGAGACGCATAAAAGAAGCAGGAGAAAAAGCAAAGGCTGATGTTGTTATTATTGAGATCGGAGGAACTGTCGGTGAATATCAAAATATGCTCTTTTTAGAAGCAGCCAGAATGATGAAAATAGAATTTCCAAAAGATGTGATATTTGTAATGGTTTCTTATTTGCCTACTCCTTCAAAAATTGGAGAAATGAAAACAAAGCCTACACAAAGCGCAGTCAGAACACTTAATGCTTCAGGTATTCAGCCTGACATATTGATTGCCCGAGGAGAAACAAGTTTAGATGATAAAAGAAAAGAAAAAATTTCACTCTTTTGTAACATATTGCCTGGCAGAGTTATTTCAGCTCCAGATGTTCATAGTATTTATGATATACCTTTAAATTTTGAAAAAGAAAAACTTTCAGATAAGCTTTGTGATATTTTGGGAGTTGTGTGCAAAAAAATAGATACGAAAGCTTGGAGCAGTTGGAGGAGCTTTGCAAAACGTGCACATGATTCAAAAGATACAGTCAAAATAGCAATGATCGGAAAATATTTTGAAACTGGAGATTTTATTTTGTCTGATTCATATTTATCTGTAATTGAAGCGATAAAATATTCAGCTTATTCTCAAAACAAGAAACCAATTATTTCTTGGTTAAATTCTGTAGATTTTGAAAAGAATCCAGCTAAGTTAAAAGAATTAAAAAATTACGATGGCATAGTTGTTCCTGGAGGATTCGGTTCTCGAGGGGTAGAAGGGATAATTCAGTCTGTGAAATATGCTCGTGAAAATAAAATTCCTTATTTTGGTTTATGTTATGGTATGCAGATGATAGTCATAGAATACGCTCGAAATGTTTTGCATTTAAAAGATGCGAATACAAGGGAAGTAAATCCTAGTTCAAAAAATATAGTTATTGATGTGATGGAATCTCAAAAAGAACATTTAAAAAATAATTCTTACGGTGGAAGTATGCGTCTCGGAGGATATAAAGCAATTCTTCGCGATGGAACTATCGCTCGTGGTGCGTATGGTAAAAAAGAAATAATAGAGCGTCACAGACATCGCTATGAAGTAAATCCAGCATTTATTGCTGATCTTGAAGCGAAAGGACTTATTTTTTCAGGGCGTTCTCCAGAAGGACATTTGATGGAAATAGCAGAACTTCCAAAAGAAAAACATCCATTTTTCTTGGGAACACAATTTCATCCTGAATTTTTAGCTCGACCACTAACACCACATCCACTTTTCACCGCTTTTATAAAAGCTTGCGTAGGTAAAAAGAAAAAATAAAATGGCAATAATAACTAAAAAAATTCCACCTGAATATTTTGAACTTATAAAATCTGGTAAGAAAAAATTTGAATTACGCTTAGCTGAATTTGATGCTAAAGAAGGGGATCTGCTGATTTTAGAAGAATTTGATAATAGTAAAAATGAATACACGGGAAGAAAAATGGAAAAATACATAAATTATGTTCTTAAATTTGACTTAGATCTTTTTGGTCAAAAAGAAGATATCCTAGAAAAAGGGCTTATCGTTCTTCAATTTGAATAATTTTTTTTGAAAAAATCTTTTGTTTGACAAAATATTGAAATTAATATAAAGTTTCAGCAAAAGAACCATAAAAACTAAATAATATGAATAGAAGAATTCTAACTAGAGATGTGACCGTACCCGGTCCTAATTTTTTTGGAACAAAAAGTAGTATAACTTTTGTTCCCGTAGAAGAACCAGGATGGTTTCTTTTAGTAGGAGAAGGAGAAAAATTACAAAAAATTCCCATAGATCATAGGATTGCTTCATATTGCTCCGGAAGGATAAAAATAAGTTTCAATTCAACAGAAATTAATATTTGGGAGCACATAGGAGCCCTTCGTTTTTTAGGTATTGATGGAATTGGCGTTAAAGTTCCTGTAGGTAGTAAGTGGCCTCCTTATTTAGGAGGAGCAGCTGCTTATTACAAAGAGTTAGTTCCATATATAAAAACAATTGATGAAAAAATTCCTGAGATTAAAATTAGGGGTTGCAGCAGTTGGCGAGATTTAAGTAAAATTGAGCGCATAGTTTTTATAGCTGAAACTGCAAATGGATCAATGCAAAATAGAAGTTTAATTTTGGATGTATCAGCTCAATGGAAACCATTTCCTGAAGACCATATTTGGTTAAATGTCGGAGAAGAATCCAGAGATTTTTTGATAAATGAAGTTTTTCAGTCAAAACCTCAAGGATATCCACTCTCTCGTTACTATGCGGCTAAGACTGCTTCATTTTTTGGTTGGCCTAATATGAAATATATTTCATGGGCTAATGACTTTAAATCTCCTGAAGAATTTGCTCACCAGTGCTGTCTTCATAGAGTACAAGATTTTCTTGGTGGTTTAAGTCTTGCAAGTCACTTTGCTTTACCAAAAGGTAGTGCCTATTCTTTAAACGGAGGGCATAAAGGAGACCTCAGGGTTGTTAAAGTTGGTTTTCCAATAGTTTAAAGTATTATACTTATCGCGAACTTGTTTTTAAAATAGGTTCGCGATTTTTTATTATAAAATAATAATTATCTTAATTCTGTTTGGTGTTATTCTTTTATTTGTTATTAAAATTATTTAAATTTTCTTTAAAAAATTCCCAGTTTAATAAATTATTTATTAACGCTTCAACATAATCAGCTCTGCGATTTTGATAGTCTAAATAATAAGCATGTTCCCAAACATCAACAACCAATAATGGAATTAATTCTTTTGTTAAAGGATTGTCAGCATTACTAGTCTTTATAATTTTTACTTTTCCATTTTCCAAAACTAACCATATCCAACCACTGCCAAATTGACTAAG
The DNA here is from genome assembly GCA_049303695.1 of Minisyncoccia bacterium. Classification (GTDB taxonomy): domain Bacteria; phylum Patescibacteriota; class Minisyncoccia; order Phycocordibacterales; family UBA9973; genus UBA9973. The sequence continues at coordinate 4,701 of JBAQNK010000044.1, forward strand.
TGCCGTTGATTTAAATTCTTCTTTAAATTTTTCGTAGGAAATAAAACTATCAATTAAAATTTGTTTAACATCCTCTTTTGGTTCACTGCTGTTTGGTTTAAGACTTTGCCAATAAAAATCATGGTTCCATGTTTGAGCTGCATTATTGAAAGTAGTTAAAAGACTAGGTTCTTTGAATGTAATTTTTATTATTTCTTCCAATGATTTGTTTTCCAAATCTGTATCTTTTATTAATTTATTTAGATTATCAAGATAAGTTTGGTGATGCTTTGTGTAATGAAATTCTAAAGTCCTTGCCGAAACATAAGGCTCTAAAGCGCTAAAATCATAAGGTAACTTTTTTAAAGTGGACATAAACTCATTATATCAAATTTGTTGAAGTTCTCGAATATTATTAAAAATAGTTATTCACATTACGTTAGGATGACATTACTTAAATTGCTATAATTAAATATAGGTTTGTGTTTATGTTCTTTCGTTTAATTATTATTATTATTATTATATGAAAAAATTTAACAAAGTTTTGTTAGTTGTATTTGCAATCACATTTATGTTTGGTGTTGTTGGATTGACTAATGTCCAAGCAGCAACTAATCCCAGCCTTGGGGCAGCAGGTAGTTTTTCTATTTTAGCTCAAACAGCTATAACAGGAATATCTACTATTTCTGGTGATGTTGGAATGAATAATAATGGTGCCAGCATTTCCGCATTATTGCCTGCAAATGTAGTGGGCACGATATACTCTACTGATGGTGGTGCGCCAAGTACCGCAATTATAAATCCTGCAGTTCAAGCTAATGCTAGTACCGCATATACAGCAACTATTCCTGGTTTGCCGATAGAAGGCACTCCAATTGTTGTTAGTGAATTAAATGGCATAACTCGAGGTCCTGGTGTATATGATTTACCAGCTGGAGCAGTAACATTATCAGGAGGAGTGCTTACTCTTGATGGACCAGGTACTTATATTTTTAGAATAACAACCGGTCTCACTTCTTCTGGTTCTATTAATTTTATTAATGGAGCAAGAGCTTGTGATTTATTTTGGAACGTTGGGTCTTTAGCAACTATTAACGGAACTTCTTTTGCTGGAACTATTCTTGCTGGTACAGGAGTTCACTTTGGTCCTGGTGTTACCTTAGATGGTCGCGCTTTGGCTGTTGGAGGTGATGTTACTCTTGGTGTTGGTGGCGTAATTTCTGGACCAACATGTGCAGCTTCTACTGCTACTCTTACATTAGTAAAATCAGTTACTAATGATAATGGTGGCGCTTTGACTATTGCAGATTTTCCATTGACAGCTACTGGTCCGACTACTATCACTGGCATTAGTGGGGCAGGAGCAGTTACAAATGCTACTGTGAGTGCTGGTGCATATACTCTTTCAGAAACAATAAATAGTGGATATACTCCAAGTACTTATTCTTGTGTTGTGAATGGTTCACCAGCAGTTGTTAGTAATTCATTAACTCTTTCTGGTGGTGATGTTGCTACTTGTACAATAACAAACGATGACATAGCGCCTCAAATAATTGTAAATAAAATTGTTGTGAATGATGACAGTGGTTCAAAATTATTTTCAGATTTTTCTCTTTTTGTTGATGGAGTTGGAGTAACTCATGGAGTGGTAACTACAACCACAATAGGGGCACACACAATTTCAGAAACTCCTGACTCTGGATATAGTTCTGTAATTGGTGGCGACTGTGCTGCTGATGGTACTATTACTCTTGCCTTAGGTGAAATAAAAACTTGTACTATAACTAATAATGATATCCATCATTCATCAGGGGGAGGAAGTTCATATACTCCACCAGTTCCACCGTTAATTGATGTGGTTAAAGTGCCAAGTCCTTTAGCCTTGCCTGCTGGTCCTGGAGCAGTAACTTATACTTACACTCTTCGTAATATTGGAACAGTTCCAGTAACTGATATAACAATGGTTGGAGATACTTGTAGCCCTATTGTTCTTAACTCTGGAGATACAAATCTTGATTCAAAATTAGATGTTGCTGAAACATGGGTATATAAATGTTCTACAACTCTTTCTAAAACACATACGAATACTGTTACAGCAACTGGATGGGCTGATGGAATAAGTACGACTGATA
>JBAQNK010000045.1:0-1806 GCA_049303695.1 Minisyncoccia bacterium
TTACAAATCCATCCTGAGAATCTGGAAATTGAGATATTATTTCTTCACGAGAAAATTCACTAGATACTAATTTGTCCTCTCTCCATACATTTTTACTTAAATATTCTGGCTCAACGTCAGGAACATCCACAGATTCAATTTGTTTTACATAACCCAAAATACCTTCCATATCAGAAAGCAGACGTTCTTTTTCATTATTATTTAACTCTATTTTTGCGAGTTCTGCCAATTTTTCTACGTCTTTAATATCCATATATAGATGAGTATAACACAAATTATTATTTCCCTAAAAGCGCCTTAACTCTAGCTTCCATTGGTGGATGAGTTGAGAAAAGACCTGATATTTTTTTAACTCCAAAAGGATTTGAAATAAATAAATGTGCTGTCGCTGTATTTGCTGCCGTCATCGGACGGTTATATTTTGAAATTTTAATGAGTGCATTTGCTAAGCCTTCTGGGTAACGAGTAAGAAGCGCGCCTGAAGCATCTGCTAAAAATTCTCTTTTGCGAGAAATTGCCAATTGAATTAAAGTCGCAAATATTGGAGCAAGAATTGAAAGAACAATTCCAACAAGCATCATTATTCCTCCGCCATTATTATTATCATCTCTACTGCGCGCGCCACCAAAAAACATTGAACGCAAAAACATATCGGCAACGATAGAAATAAAACCAACTAAAACTACTACAACAGTAGAAAGTAAAATATCTTTATTGCCTATGTGTGAAAGCTCATGAGCTATCACACCTTCTAATTCATTCTTGTCTAAAATTTGCAAAAGCCCTGTAGTCACAGCCACAACTGCGTGCTCTTTGTTTCTTCCTGTTGCAAAAGCATTTGGAGAAATATCGTTTATAATGCAAAGTTTTGGCATTGGTAGGCCTGCTGTAATTGAAAGATTCTCAACAATATTCCAAAGTTCAGGATTTTCTTCTTTTTTTATTTGTCGTGCTTTATTAAGTCTTAAAGCAATTTTATCAGAATACCAATAACTCATCACATTCATACCGATACTGAAAATTACAAAGAAATATAAAATATTTGGATTTCTATAATATTGTGAAAAGAAAAAACCAATTCCAATAACAATCACAAAAAACGCGCTCATCAAAAGCCAAGTCTTTGTAACATTTCTAGATTGATGTGTATAAAGTGTCGCCATTTATTGGATAATAACAGGAATTAAAATAGATTTATCATTTTCTGGAAGACCTGAAGCATTGTCATTATGTAATTCAACATAACCAGGGCCAGTTGTAAGGCCAGTAAAATCTAAAGTTGTATTAAATGTAACTGGATCTGTCGTCATCCAAGCGCTTGTTGCTGTTCCATAAGTAGTTCTCAAAACGGCCTTATTTACACCGAGAATTCTTACAACAATATTTCCTTCAAAGAAATATGCACCTCTTACTGATCCACTTGCTGACATAACTCCCGAAACGCTTGCCCCCGGAGCAATAGAAAATGAAACTAAATCACTTTTATTTCCAAGAACACCAATAGAAGCAGCGACAGGCGCAATTGGTTTATTTTTTATTATATCAGTAGCGCTTGGAACTGCAGGAGTTTGAATTGTAATACTATCTTCTTGATTTGAAATATCAACACTTCCCTCGTTTAAGGTAGGGTTTGGAATCGTTGGAGCTTCAACTGTTGGCTTTTTATTTAAAACAAAAACAGCACCGATTAAAATAACAACGATAACTAATGTAAATATAATTTTTCCAAAATTTGTCATAAATTTTTTTAATTAATTATTAAAATTTAACTTCGACTGGATTTTGAGCAACATCATTGTCTGGCAA
>JBAQNK010000046.1:0-13971 GCA_049303695.1 Minisyncoccia bacterium
AATAATAATCGGAGTATAACCAGATCCTTCCTTATACATTTGAATTGGCAAAAAGAATGAAATTATAGAACCCGTAAAGGCAATAAAAAAATTAAACCCTGTTATTAATTTTAATTGCAAATTCCAACTTTTAAATTCTCTTATCAAGTCTTTGTAATTTGCTTTCTGACCATCGGCAACTACTGGTGCAGAATCATTTTTTCTGCCCCATTTCCATATTATAAAAATTGAAATAATAACAGTTGGGACTATTAAAAACAAAAGCCAATGTATCGGCACAAATTTTACTAAAATAATTCCAAACAATGCCGCCACTATCCACCAAAAATTCGCAACAGTATCAAAATATCCAAAAACTGTCGCGAGTTTAGAAGGTGGATTATTACGTCTGAAATATGTCTCCCTCCCAACAGAATCAAGCGCACAACCAAAACCATTAAACAATCGTGCAATGACAATAAAGATAGCTAGACCAGTCAAACCAGCAAATAAATAACTTGTTCCAACTATTATGTATAAACTCAAGCCTATTAAAATAAGAGTTGTGGGCTTAATACGATCAGCAAAAATGCCTGCCAATGGAAGCATTATAATAAGCGCAATTTCATACATTGATTTTAAAAGTCCAGCCCCGGCATAGTTTACTGCAAATGAAAAAATAAAAACGGAAATTAATGTTTCAGCAAAACCCCATCCTATCCACCTAATAGACGTCGCAATAGTTAAAATACGCGTTCCTACTGAAATGTCTTTTTCTTTAAAAAAATTTAAAAACAACTTTATCATTAAATGATTATACCAAAATACAAGATAATAAAAATTTGACTTATCAATAATTTCGTGCTAAATTAGCAAAAAGCTAAAATAAAAACTTCCTTAAAAACATAAATATATGGAAAAGATAAATATTCTATTTTTAAATGCATTTATTGTTTCTAGAACTGACACAATTTCATTTTTAGAAAAAGATAATTGCAGAGTGACTATTTCTAGCGAACAAAAATTTTTAAATTTTTGTTCAACTAAAAAATTTAATGTTGCAATAATTGAAGTTACAACATTTGATATACTTAATAAAATGTATTTAATTAAACAAGCCATAAACATATGGCCAGAAATAAAAATTATTATTTTATCAACACTAGAACCAGAAAAAGAGGAGATAATAGAATCAGCACTAAAAGCTATAAGAAAAATTACATCTAGGGAAGAAAGTTTAAAAAACCTATCACAAACTATTTCAGTTTTTATTAAAAATAATTATAATTTACTAGAAAGATCAACAGAAATTATAAATATTAAAATAAGTTATTTTAATAAAATTAATTTAACTGAAAAAGAGAAAGAAATTTTATTTCTCCTATGTAATGGACTTACAACTAAAGAAGTAGCCAATAAATTGTTCATATCTAAAAGAACAGTAGATGGCCATAAAAGAAATTTATTTAAAAAAACAATGAGTAAAAGCATCATTCAATTAGCAATGTTCGCATTTAAAAACAAACTCATCTAAATCAGAACAATAAAAAAGCGATTAACTTTGTTAACCGCTTTTTTTATTACTCTTTTTCCACCCACTCTTTATCCTGACGAACTAATAGTTTATTTTTGTTTTCTTGATCTTGAAGTATCGCTCCAACGGCACGTTCCATACGAACTCCTTGAGAACCTTTAATAAGTATTGAATCTCCTTTTTTTATAAAAGTTTTCAAAAACTCCCCTGCCTCACGCGAATTATCAAATTCAAAAATATTTTTTTCTTTCATCCCAACATCCAATGCTCCAGCCTTTATTGCTTTTGCCCGAACTCCAACAACAATAAGAATGTCTGCATATTCTTTTGCTATTTGACCAATGTTTTTATGAGCTTCTTCTGTGTGTTTCCCAAGTTCCAACATATCACCTAATACCGCTATTTTTCTTCCTTTTAATTTTATTTCTCCTAAAGTTTTCAGCGCAGATGCACAAGCAAAAGGAGAAGAGTTATAAGTGTCATCTATAATAACGGAATCATTTATACCAGCAAGCAAACACATACGTCCTGATGGAACTTCATATCTTCTTAAAGAATTTACAGCATTTATCATATTTAATTTTAATCCAAACGAAACAGCAAGAGCAGCAAGTGATGCGTAAATATGATTTCTTCCAAAAACTCCATCAATTATCACAGGCAAACTGCTGCCTCCTTGATCTATCCTAAAAATAATTCCTTTAGGCATTCCTTCATCAGAATAAAAAATAGTATCTTCTGAACCTAAAACATCAGCCCCTTCTTTAAATCCGTAAGTAACGACTCTATTTTTTGTTTTTGTCTTCATATCAAGAACTGCTTCGTCGTCAGAATTTAAAATTAAAATTCCATCTTTTTTAAGAGTTTTAATTAATCCACTTTTTTCTTTTATAAGATGGTTGCGTGAATTAAAGAATTCAATATGAACAGGAGTTTCTCCTATTGCTGTTATTATGACAACATCACTCTTAAGCCAAGAAGCTGTTTGCTTCATATCCCCTGGTTTTCCAATTCCAACCTCTAAAATAAGCCATTTAGGGTATTTATGAGGCCAAATAAACAACCACAGCCCTTTTAAAATATTTTTAAGCCAAACGTATGGATCATTCCATCCATTTGGACAACCTAAAATAGTAAGGGGCAATCCTATTTCGCTGTTATAGCTTTTTTCACTTTTACGAACATAAGACACAGAAGAGATAACAGCATAAACTGCATCTTTTGTAGAAGTTTTTCCAACTGAGCCAGTAATGGCCACAACCTTTGGTTTGTATTTCCAAAGCACAAGCTGTGATTCTTTTTTAAGAATATAAGATATTGTTTTTTTAAAAGTTGTTTTTATCATCTGTCAGGTGGAACTTCGTAATAATTAATTAAAAATTTTGCGATATCTAAGAAAGGGTCTGCCCAAGTTTGCGAAGCGTAAGGAACTCCTTTCGGATTTACTGCATAAAGAAAAACTATGAAAGTAGGATCATACGCAGGGAAATAACCAAAAAAAGAATGCGTATGCCTATCTTCATAATATCCTCCTGTTTCATTGTTAGCAACTTGCGCTGTTCCAGTTTTTACTGCAATAGAATAATTATCTATTTTTGCAAGTCCGCCTTTCAAAGATTTATCCATAACTGTAACAAGCATTCTCGTTATTTCTTCAGAAGTTTTTTCTGAAATTTTTGCACGAGAAGTTGGATATGTAATATTTTTTTTCATGCCATCTTCGTATTTTATGGTTTTTACAACATGTGGAACAACGAGATTGCCTCCATTAGAAAGCACTGCTAATGCGCGAATCATTTCAACTGGAGTCATTGCAATACCTTGCCCGAAGGAAGCATTCGCATATTCAAGATCACGTGGACTTCGTAAATTTGAAACAAGACCACTCGTTTCATTTGGTAAATCAATACCAGTTTTTTTACCTATATCATAAGAAAGTAAATAATTACGCAAATTATCATGACCCAATTTATGCGACACAAAAACCATTCCCGTATTAAGAGATTGATTTAAAACTTCTTGCATATCTACTACTCCTCTCGCTTTTTTATCAAAGTTATATATTTGTTTATCTTCAACAATTACAGATCCTTTATCTTCATATTTTGTACCAGCAGTCACAACTCCAACATCAAGAGCTGCCGCCATTACGAGAGGTTTTACCACTGAACCAAATTCAAAAACATTTTCTACTAATGGATTTGAAAATACAGAGATATCTTTTGTTTTAGAAAAATTATTTAAATCAAAATCTGGTTTTACTCCCATAGCATAAATAGAACCATCCTGAGGATTCATAATTATCCCACCTATAGAATCTACTTGATATTTATCTTTTACTTGTTCAAGCTTTTTTTCTAAAAATCCCTGTACTGCTGGCTCGATAGTCGTAACTATGTTTCCGCTTTTTACTTCATTTTGAAAAAAAGTTTTATTTATATTTGAAAAAACTTCCGCAAAAAAATTTATATAAGGATTATCTTTATCTCGAGAGAGCTCAGCATTGTATTGTCTCTCAAGTCCATAACGTCCACTTAAGTCATCTCCTTTATAGCCCAAAATACCTAAAGCGTGCGAAGAAAGATTGTTTCCAGGATAAAAACGCCATTTTTCTTTATAAACATAAATTCCAGGAATTTTTTTCGCTGAAATAAAATCCGCATCTGTTTTAGAAAGATGATTTGCAATTTCTTCATAAGGATCATTTTTCTTTTGTACTTTTGCAATAAATTCATCATGATTAAGTATTATTTTTTCCGACAATTTTTGATAAGTTCCTTCTTCGTCTGTGATTTGATTTGGATTAATTGCTATTTTAAAACCAGTTGTTTGAGTAGCGGCAGAAACAAGTTGTCCATCTTTACGCTCAAAAAATATACTCCCACGCTCAAAAATGTCCGATGAAGGCGTTACATATTGATGATCTGCTCTTTCTCTATAAGAGTTATTATGTACAATCTGCACTAAAAAAAGCTTTGATATTAAGATCAAAGCTAAAATTAAAATAAAAAAAGAAACAATCTTAATCCTGGAAATAAAACTAGAGTTCATTGTTAGCAAATTTTATACTTCCAAGAGTTTTTCGAGTTGCAAATTTTGCTTTTATTTCTTTAAATCCCATTGATTCTGCAAGAGCAAGGTCAACTTTATTTGAAGCAGAAAGATATTGAAGTTCTAAATCACCAATTTCGTTTGATAAAGAACGTGCATCTGCTTCTAATGTCTTTCTTTCAACAATAGAAAAAATCATATTCCCTAAAAATAAAACGTAACACAAAGCAAGAAAAGCTAAAAACCAAAGCATCATATTAAGCATGCGTCTGTTTATATTATCGTTATTAACAATATCTACACTTCTGGTATAACTCTTTAGTTTTAAACTTGCTTGTTTCATATTTTTAAATAATTTTTTCTAAAATTCTTAATTTCGCACTTCTTGATCTTGGGTTATTTTTTAATTCTTCTACTTCAGCCGTAATTATTTTTTTATTTATTAACTTTGCTAATTTTTCATTCTCTTTTTCCTTATAAAATTTCTTTACCAATCTATCTTCTAAACTATGAAATGATATTACTGACATTCTTCCGTTTTTCTTTAAAGCTTCAAATCCTTTTTCCAATCCATTCCGAAGTGTTTCTAACTCATCGTTTACTGCTATCCGTATTGCCTGAAATGTTTTCGTAGCACAATTCAAACGTCCGTTCCTATAACTCGCTGGCACCGCTTTTTTAATAATCTCAACTAATTCAAAAGTGGTAGTTATATTTTTTTTCTTTCTAGCTTCAATTATTTCTTTTGCTATTTTTCTTGAGAATCTTTCTTCTCCATAGCCATAAATAATATCAGCTAAATTTTTCTCACTCCATGTGTTCACAACATCTATTGCTGTAACATCTTCTGGAAGAGGATTTTCTTTCATGGTCATTAAAAGCGGTTCATCTTTCATAAAAGAAAATCCTCGTCCGGAATTCTCTAATTGGTCTGAACTTAAACCTAAATCTAAAATTATTCCATCAACTTTTTCTATCCCCTCTTTTTCTAAAACTTTATCTAAGTCTCTAAAATTTGCATTTTGGAAAGAAACTTTACAATTACTATCTTCAAACTTATCTTTAGCTTTTTCCCAAGCCCCAATATCTTGATCAATAGCAATTATTTTTATCCCTTTATACTTTCTGCAAATCTCAGCGCTATGTCCCCCTCCACCAAAAGTGCAATCAAGGACAACTGATTTATCCGATAAATTCAAACCTTCTATTGTTTCATTTAAAAGAACTGTCTGGTGAACGCTTTTCATCTTACAAACTTCCTTCGTTTCCAAGCTTTTCTGCTAATTGATCTGCTTGCTTTTCCACGTTTTCTTTATACTGCGACCATGTCTTTTCATTCCAAACTTCAACTCTGTCTTGAACTCCGATAATTGCTGCTTTGCCTGAAAGCCCAATTCTTTCTTTCAAAAAATCTGGGATTAATATTCTGCCGATCGTATCTAATTCAACTTCAGCTGCTCGTCCGAACATAAATCTATTAAAACTTCTTTTATCTGCTTTAAGAAATGAAAGATCAGAGTCTGAATCAGAAAGTCTTTTGGAAACCTTTGCCCATTCTTTAATCGTAAAAATAAATAAACATTGATCAAGCCCCGGCGTAATAATAATTTTTTTTCCCATCTCCTTGCGAAATTTCGAAGGCATTGAGACCCGATTTTTTTCATCTATTGTGTGTATGTATTCGCCGATAAGCATAAATTTTATTTATTTAAGATTTCCCACTTCTTCCCACTTCATATACATTATAAACCACTTCTCTTTATAGTTCCAAGCTAAATATGTGGATAACTCCTACTCCTCTATTTGCAATTTTAATTTTTTATTGTATACTGAAACCAGACTAAAATAGTAATTTATATTAACTAAATAAGGAGAAAATAATATGGACTCACCGGAAGTAATCAACCTTGAAAAAGATCCTCTATTAACTGTTTTAACAGTAAGAGGAGGTGGTAAAAATCTTGTTTGTTTATCACAATATAAAAAATTTAAAAACATATCTACTCCAATCCTTGTATGTATTCCAATAAGCAAAGAAGAAGTAGAAGAAGCTTTGAAAAAAATAAAAAAACATAATGTTGAAGGAGAATATTATGTTGAAACTGAAAAATATTTTGTTAAAAGATATAAAGATTTTATACAGGAACCATCATATCCTTTTGTTCCAATAACAACGTTTACTTAATAAATGAAATAAGAAAAAATCCGCAACTCTTTGCGGATTTTTATTTTTGTTATTAATTTTTTGCCTGCCCGACCGAACTAGTCGTTCGGGCGGGGTCTCATTATCGGGAAGAAAATAGTTTCTCTGAGATTTTTTTGTTCAAAAAATATAGCCATGAGTCTGTCTATTCCCATTCCGAAACCTGTCATTTGTGGCATGCCGTATTCCATTGCAGTTATGAACTCTTCATCAAATTCCATAGCTTCTCTATCTCCTTTACTTTTTGCTTCTGCTTGAGCTTTTAAAAGATCGTATTGCTTTAGAGGATCAGTTAATTCTGAATATTGATTTGTAATTTCTGCCCCACCTATTATAAGCTGAGCAACTTTTGCAGTACCATCGTCATTTTGATTTGCTAATGGTTTCAATTCTCCTGGATAATCAGTAACAAAAACTGGATTAATTAAATTAGAACGAACAGCGTGCTTAAATATAAAATCTAATAAATTAGCACGGCCGATATTTTTTAATTCGTCTTTTCCAATACCATATTTCAAAGCTTCTTTTTGTAAATCTGGAAGTGTTATTTTTACCATATCAATCTTAGTATATTCCAAAAGCAAATCACTGAATTTTAATCTTGGCCAATTTGTATCAAAATCAACTTCAACGCCTTCCCCGTCTTTGTCGTAAACAATAAAATTACTCTTGCCGACAACTTCTTTAGCTAAATATTTTAAAAGATTTTCAGTCCAAGTTATATTTTCTTCAAGAGTGTGATAAGCGCTATACCATTCCATCATTGTAAATTCTTGTATATGAGTTGGATCAGAGCCTTCATTTCTAAAATTCTTGCCTATTTCATAAACTGCAGGAAATCCGCCTGCCATAAGCATTTTATGTTCTATCTCTAATGAAATACGAAGCTTCATATTAATATCTAAATCATTATGATGAGTGATAAATGGTTCTGCCATAGCGCCACCAGCATTATTTTTAAGTATTGGAGTTTCAATTTCCAAAAACCCTAAATCATCAAAAAACTTTCTAATCTCTTTAATTATTTTTGAACGCATAACAAAACGATCAAAAACTTCTTTATCAGTTAAAATTTCTAAATATCTTTTTCTAAATCTTTCTTCTACATCTTGCAATCCATGCCATTTCTCAGGCAAAGGACGAAGACTTTTTGAAAGCATTCTCCAATCTTTTGTCTCAATAGTTTTCTCTCCCCTTTTGGTTGTAAAAAAATTACCAAAAACTTCTATAAAATCTCCTATATCTACCACTTCATTAAAAAAATCAAATTTTTCATCACCAAGAGAATCTTTTTTAAGTAACCCTTGAAAATGAGAAGTCCCATCATTAAGTGTAATAAAGATAATTGCCCCTTGTCCGCGAACAGACATAATTCTTCCTCCTATCCATTTTTCTTCTCCAGATTTTTCTAAATCAGTAAAAGATGAAGACACTTTTTCTAAAGAAAGTTCTCTTTTAGATTCTGCTGGATACGGATCAATACCCTTTTGTTTTAAAAGTTCAAGTTTTTTTATTCTTATATCTCTTATTTCGTCTATTGAAGACATTTTAAAAATTAAGATACACTTATGATTTTATAATTAACTGCGCCACCAGGTGTGTTAAAAGAAATATCATCACCTTTTTTCTTTCTAAAAAGCGCTTCACCAAATGGAGATTTATTTGAAATTTTTCCAAGTGTCATATCAGCCTCTTCTGCTCCAACTATTTGAAAAGTCTTTTCTTCTTTACTTCCTTCTTTTTGAACAACAACTTTTGACCCTATTCCAACAACATCTCCCCCACTCTGAGATACAACCATTGAAGATTGCAAAATTTGTTCTATTTTTTGAATGCGAGCTTCAAGCTTGCCTTGATCTTCACGAGCTTGATGATATTCCGCGTTTTCTGAAAGATCACCGAGTGATTTTGCATATTCTAAAGTCTCTATTATTTCTTTACGCTTAGGACCTTTCAAATCTTTCAATTCGTCTTCAAGCGACTTTTTCTTTTCTTCTGTTATATAATTTTCTTTATCCATACAGCTAAATATTAGCCTTTTTTTATAAAAAAAACAACCCTGCTCTTGCAATGCAAGAGCAGGGTTGATTTCAATAGTGATTGATTTTATTTTATTTTCTTAATTTCCAGAGAATAAAACACCCCCTCTGTCCCTTCTGTTTTATTCAAAGAGGCATCTATGATAATAGAATAATTTTGGTAAACGGTTTTACTGATTTTACTCATAATCAGTTTAAAATCTTTCAATTTCAAATCAGAAATGTTTAAAATCGAACTTTTAAAGCAAGTATGAATCATGCTCTTTTTACCAATATAAACATCCAATACCAGCATAACAATAGAGAAAGTAATCTCTCGGCCTACCAAACCGTAAAAGGAAGAAGAACAATCAGCATTCATAAAATCCCGTAATTCTGGATTTTCTGAAATTATTTTTTCTGATAATTCTTTTCTTAATTCTTTCTTTATCAGTAAAAGTTCTGTATTTTTTTTAGAGATTTCATCAGTTATGATGTCTAATTCTTTAGAAGTATTCTTTTCCTCGAAAAGACCTTCTATATACGATTTAATCCTTAAACCGTTTTCAAGTAATACACTGCCAGTTTTTGTCATACGTTTTATATATTAAGGGGTTTTAAATTATCGATGTACAAATCTTTTTTCTTATTTATGATAGCATATTTTATAGATATGTCAAGTATCTATTTTATTGCTCTTTAAAGAGAGCATATCAAACTTGCTATTATTTTTTTTTATGATAACCTATAAAAATATGGCAAAAACAGTAGTTGAGGTTAAGAAAAATCCAAACGAAAACAACGCAAGCGTATTGCGACGTTTTTCTCGCAGGATTCAAGAATCAAATATAATACAGAAAGTTAAAGGTTCTAGATATAACGAAAGAAAAGAATCCAAGCTTAAAATAAAAAAGAATGCGATAAAAAGAATGGGACGAAGACAGGAAATAGAAAAACTTCGCAAACTTGGAAAGATTAAGTAAGATATGTCAGATAATTTCTCTAAAATAAACACAACAAAAGGCAAGCTTCCAAGCTTGCCTTTTGTTGAAATAAAAAATGATATCCTCGGCAAAGACTTTTCTCTTTCTCTTGCTTTCGTTACTGAAAAAAAATCACAAGAGTTAAATAATGCATATCGTAAAAAAAATAATTCAACGAATATACTCTCCTTCCCTTATTCAAAAACCGAAGGAGAAATTCTAATATGCCCTGATGTAGTGAAACGCGAAGCAAAAAAATTTAATAGAACTTTTCGTGAATTTATCGGATTTTTAGTTATCCACGGAATGCTCCATTTGAAAGGAATGCAACATAGTAGTAAAATGGAAGTAGCAGAAAAAAAATATGATAAGAAATATTTCTATCGGAATAGATGTGGGGTCCGCGACAACGAGAGTTGTAGTGGGAGAATTTCTAAAGGGAGAAAAAAATCCTAAGATTATTGGCATAGGCGAAAACGAAACAAAAGGAATACGACATGGATATGTCGTTAATTTTTCTGACGTAGTAAATTCAATTAAAAACTCTGCTGCTATGGCTGAAAAAATATCAGGAATAAAAGTAAAACGTGCACACATCGCAATAAGCAGTATCACACTACGCGGAGATACGAGCCAAGGAGTAGCTATCATTTCAAAAGCAAATAGTGAAGTTACTAGTTTAGATGTAAACAAAGCACTGGAAGATAGTGAAAACAATCTAACTCTCGGAAACAGAAAAATTATCCAAATGATTCCAATATCTTTCAAACTTGATGGAAAAGAAGTATTAGGACAACCAGAAGGAATGTGTGGAAACAAATTGGAAGTAAAAACTCTTTTCTTAACTTGTTCTAGCCAACACTTAGAAGATTTAGTTGCCGCAATAGCTGAAGCTGGAATAGAAACCATTGATGTAACTGCATCCCCTGTCGCAGGAAGCAATATTGCACTCACTAAAAGACAAAAGGTGGTAGGCTCGGCTTTAGTTAATATCGGATCTGAAACAATGTCATTATCTGTCTTTGAAAATGGATCTTTAATATCACTTCATTCATTCCCAATCGGCTCAGCAGACATAACAAATGACATAGCTTTGGGATTTAAAATTCCACTGGAAAAAGCAGAAAGCTTTAAGCTTGGAAACATAACTAACGAATACTCAAAGAAAAAATTAAATGAAATTATTGAAGCGCGTTTGTCTGATATTTTTGATTTGATTGAAAATCATTTAAAAAAAATAAAAAGAAATGAACTTCTCCCAGCTGGCATAGTATTTATCGGTGGAGGTGCAAATACTTTTTCACTTGAAGAATTATCAAAATCAATTCTTAAACTTCCTTCAAAAATAGGAACAAGTGAAATATTTAATAATACAAAAACCAAACTTCGAGACCCTTCATGGTTCACTGCTCTTGGGTTGATAACTTCTTTTAAGAATAACGACAACTATTCAAAAGGTTCATTTACTAGTATTTCAAAAGATCTAAAAAACACTTTAAAATCAATCATTAAACAGCTTTTGCCATAATTTTTAATTTATATTTTTTATCAGATTTCTGTAAAAAAGCAAAAATTTTGCTTTTTTTTATTTTCTGGTATGATAGAGTCTATAGCAAGTTAAACAAATTTTATTAGTTAGAAAGTTAATATAAAAAATATGCCAAAAGTAAACCCTGATATAGAAAGTTTTGCTCGAATTAAAGTCATCGGAGTTGGAGGATCTGGAAAGAATGCTCTCAATCATATGATAAATTCTAAAGTTAAAGGAGTGGAATTTATTTGCATGAACACAGACACTCAAGATCTACACAATTCTCTCGCTGAGAAAAAAATTCATATAGGAAAAAATCTTACAAAAGGGTTGGGCGCTGGAATGGATCCTGAAATCGGAAGAAAAGCAGCTGAAGAAACTAAATCTGAAATACAAGACGTCATAAAAGGAAGCGACATGATTTTCGTTGCTTGCGGAATGGGAGGTGGTACGGGAACAGGAGCTGCCCCAATAGTTGCAAAAGCAGCAAAAGAACAAGGCATACTTACTGTCGCTGTAGTTACAAAACCATTTTTCTTTGAAGGAAGCCAAAGAATGAAAATAGCAGATAAAGGCATAGATGACTTAGCAAAAGAAGTTGACGCAATTATTATTATTCCAAATGATAAATTGCTTCAAATTTCTGACAAAAATACTAATTTTAAAAATGCTTTCGCAACATGCGATGACGTTTTACGCCAAGCAGTAGAAGGTATTTCAGATCTTATTACAACTCCAGGAATAATAAATGTGGACTTCGCAGACATCAGGGCAATTATGTCTGATGCGGGATCTGCTCTTATGGGCATAGGTTCAGCTTCAGGAGAAAAAAGAGCAGAAAAAGCAGCTCTTATGGCAATCAATTCCCCTCTTCTTGAAGTTTCAATAAATGGCGCGAAAGGAGTATTGTTTGCAATTTCTGGCGGAGACGACATCACGATTCATGAAATCCAAGAAGCTGCTAAAATAATTACAGAATCAATAGATAAAGATGCAAAAGTTATTTTCGGTACTATTCATGATGATAAATTAAAGAAAGGAGAACTAAAGGTTACAGTCATTGCTACAAACTTCCCAACTGATACTCCAAGAAAAACTCTTTTTGGGACAACTTTTGTAAACGCAGGAAGCCAAACATCACAAAAAGATGAAAACAATTCCCCTCTTATCAAAAAAGAAATTCATAACAATCTTCAAGGTTTGAATGTGAACAACAATAATGATTTTTCAAAAAAAATAGAAAAGAAACCAGAAGTGATAGAAGAAATAATCATAGACGATGATGTTGAAAATTGGAGTGCTGTTCCTGCTTTTTTAAGAAGACCTAATAAAAAATAAAATTATGATTTACGATTTAACAATCATAGGAGGCGGACCTGCTGGTTCTGCTGCTGGGATATACGCCTCTCGTAAAAAATTAAATACTTTATTTATAACCTCCGAATTTGGTGGTCAATCTGTCGTTTCTGAAAAAATTTACAATTGGATTGGAACGACTGAAATTGCTGGCTCCAAATTAGCTTCCGATCTTAAGGATCACGTAATGGCAAATAAAGGTGATGTCTTAACGATAAAAGAAGGATTAAAAGTTACCAATATTTCTAAAGATAAAGACATATTTAAAATAATAACCGATTCTGGAGAAGAATTTGAAACAAAAACAGTTTTAATAACAAGTGGAAGTTCCCGCAGAAAATTAGACGTAAAAAATGCAGACAAACTTGAGCATAAAGGCCTCACCTATTGTGCTACTTGTGACGGACCGATGTTCTCTGGTATGGATGTGGCAGTAATCGGCGGAGGAAATGCCGCATTTGAAAGCGCTTCTCAACTACTCGCCTACTGTAATTCTGTAACACTTTTAAATAGAAGTGATTCATTTCGCGCAGATGAAATTACCGTTGAAAAAGTTTTAAAGAATCCAAAAATGAAAGCTATCCAAAATATAGATTTTTTAGAAATAAAAGGAGAAAAATTTGTAGAAGGAATACTTATCAAAGACAAAGCTACAAATGAAGAAAAAGAATTAAAAGTTTCTGGAATTTTTGTTGAGATAGGACAAATCCCTAATACTGATTTTGTAAAAGATATAGTTCCACTTGATAAAATAGGAAAAATAAAAATAGATCCATGGACAGGAAAAACTGAAACGGAAGGTGTTTGGGCGGCTGGAGATTGCACTAATATTCTCTATCATCAAAACAACATCGCTTGTGGCGATGCTGTTAAAGCTTTGGAAGATATTTATATAACTTTACACACGAAATAATTAATTTTTTCCGTAATCTGAATCTTTTCCATGCAAATCTCTATCTTGAGAAATCCAATCATCTGCGAGCTTACCCTCAATATAATATTCACCATTTTTATAAACGATACTATCAATGACGTCTTTTTTTAAAGACCTGCTTTCTATTATTATATCGCTACGAGTTCTACGTTTTGAGTCTTTCTCTATAATCTTTTCTTCTGTTTTTTCTGGTTCAGAAAAAACTAAATTTAAATTAAATTGACCTTCCATATTATTTTTATTTAATCTCATATTCATAATACATATTATAAACTAATTATAATTTTTGTAAATGCGGAGGCGGTGAGATTTGAACTCACGATTGAGTTTCCCCAATGCCGGTTTTCGAAACCGGTGCCTTCAACCACTCAGCCACGCCTCC